>JASJGP010000236.1:0-6476 GCA_033791485.1 Desulfobacterales bacterium
CATTCCCTACGTGGTTAAAGATGATAAAGATAACTGGACAGGTTGGATACCCTTTAAAGATATGCCCCACGCACTTAACCCTGCCCGAGGCTGGGTCGGCACCTGCAACCACATGACAGTAGACCGGGATTTCCCCTATTATTACACCACCCACGCTGCTACTTCCTATCGATATCGACGGCTAATCGAGCTGATGGATACTCCGGGTAAAAAATCGGTAGATGATCACTGGAGATTCCAGCGGGATGCGGTCAATCTTATGGCTAAGAAAATTGCTCCGGTAATGGCCAAGGCTCTTTTAGCTCATGAGGATACAAAGAAGATGGGCAATATCCTGTCTGCCTGGGATTTTATCGACCACCCGGAAAAAGCTGCGCCCACAATATTCCAGTCTGTGTACCGTGAATTTGCGTTGCTGGTTTATTCCGACGAACTGGGTGAAAAACTTACTGAAACCATGCTTAAAAACTGGTACTTTTGGCAGGAACGGCTTCAGAAAATGGCGCTTGAAGGCGAGTCTTTATGGTTTGACATGGTAACCACAAAAGATACAAAGGAAACCATTGATGACCTTTTTTATCAGGCCGCTGTAAATGCGGCTAAAAAGATAAACCCTGTTTTGGGAGATGATCCTGCCAAATGGCTATGGGGAAAGGTTCATACACATGAGCTTCTAAGCCCTATCAGGAGATCAGGAGCCGGCAAGCAATGGCTGGGAGGTGGTTCCCATCCGGCGCTCGGCTCCGGAGAAACCCTCTGCCGCGGGTTGTACGATTTCAACAAGCCGTTTAAAATTACTGTTTCCGCTTCCCTCAGGATGGTAGCTGATCTGGCTGATCCCGATAAGATCCTGGCTGTTCTACCTGGTGGTGTGGCCGGACGACAGTTCGATCCTCATACGACTGACCAGGTCGAATCTTTCATGAACGGCAAAAAGGAATACTGGTGGTTCAGCGATAAAGCCATAAAAGAACATACAAAAGACACCCTGACACTTAAACCGCTTTAAAAATTGTTTGGTATCGTTCAAAAATAGTTTAACCGATCAGAATCAATCCGCAAATGGGTGCTGTTGAGGATACGTCGGGGTTAGTTTCACTATTGTACCGGTTCATAGTCCATCCGGCCGCCTGCATCAGTTTGGACACGTTGATGCCAAAGCCGGACATGGACGGGCGGGCATGCATAGGATTCCTGCACTCTCCGCCTTCCGTCAGCACGCGGCAGCCTTCATAATCATGGCAAAAGATTTTTTTGCAGGAACCGCCGGCAAAGGCTTTTGAACTGGAATACCCTGTTTTAACGGCTGCCTGTTCAACACCGGCAACGATTTCATGAAGCAGTCTCATTATATCGCTACGCTCACTGGAAAGCAGGATTTCTAAGGGAACATCGATCTTAATAACTATTGCATGCTTAAAGCTTTTAAGCAATTCCCGGAACCCGGATGGACCTGAAACATGAGGTGGGCAACTGGTCGACAATCCGTAACTTTCACATCGGGGTTTCCTGCACAGATTCGCCAAATCGTCCTCAACCAAGATGTCACCTGTAGAAATAGCCGTGGCATCACTTGCACCTGATCGGCATGCCAGCTGAGTCAGTTCCTTTAGCATCCGGCTAATTTTACTGTCGTTCTGTGATGGGTTATTTCCTGAATCTTTCATGGAAATTAATGAGAAACTGTTTTTGGCATTGTCACTGGCGCCTTGTTTGTTAGAAAGACCTTTGGAGATAAGCGCAGACTTCGAAACGGCTGTTACTGTGCTGCCTTTTCCAGATAAGTAAAGAGACACCTTCCAACCATTGCAAGGCATTCGGGATCCAAATAATTTTCTGCCCGCCTTTCAAAAAGTACAGAGCATGATGCGGAAAACTCAGTGTCGGCATCGTTAAAAAGCATAACAACCGGAACCTTTGGGAGGGCATCGAATTGCATGAACAGGTCATACGAAACTTCAATATCCGGTGAGTATCCTTTCAGTGTCCTGCATGCATTTTTCATATCACCGAGTCTTGAATTAAAATGTACAGCGATTGCCTGCTCTACATCATTAACGAAATAACTTGTTAGAGGGCCTGAATCTTTAAGATCTCTGAATGATACCCAATCTTGCTCTTTTGGAGAAATTTGTGGGCAGAGAAGAATGTATTTGCAGAGTATCACACATATATCAAGCATTGGTTGTTTTCCGCCTGGGTCCGAAATCCCGGCTGCGGAAATCTCATAGGGCTTGCCGAATAAAGGAATTATGATCTTATTCTTTTCTACTTTTACCCCCAGTTTTTGTTTGACGAAATTAAAATCTATCCCGTTAACCTGTGCCAGGTAATTTTCATACGTTTTTTTAAATACACTTTTTTTATTCGTCATATATTAGAGACCTTTGGGAAATGTTGATTTTCGAAGTCTACGCTATCTGTTCGCCTTCTCCCGCTCAAAGTCCGGAATCTTCGACTTGACCTTGAAAAAACTGAAACGTTTTGAAACTGGCTAAGCATATCAAAAATTTATTATAAATCAAGCTGTTAAGGGAAAAGGGGTGTGAGACCTTTTTATTGACATTAAAAAGATAATCTGAATATATACTTTGCTGGCGTCGTAAAAAGTCTCATCTACTGCGTTGTGGCGGTTTTTTATCCCGCTGATTTTTAGCGGGGGTATATGAGCCTTGGAACGATGCCATCCGGGAATTATTCAAAACTTTTAACGAATTCATCTACTTTAGGGCTCGCGCAGGTAAGCGTAGACTCCGAAAATAAGTTTACATTTTAAATTTTTGATTAAAGGAGAAGTCATGAATTTTAAATATCACCTTGAGACGGCATGGAATATGACACTGAAGTTCATTGCACCTCTTATTTTTATAACGCTTGTAATGTTTCTTCTATGGTTTTTTACTATCGGTATTCTTGCGCCGGTTACCATGGCCGGCTATATGCACTCTATCCTTTTAATGCTGAGAGATGGTCGTGAACCAAAGATCCAGGATCTATTTACTCAAATGAAACTCTTTTTGCCTTTGTTAGGATTTTCAATTCTGGTTTTTATAGCAACGGTGATAGGGTTCATGCTGCTTGTTCTGCCTGGAATAGTAATCTCGCTGGTAATATCATTCTGCTGTCTTTACATGCTGCCCCTTATGACAGACAAGGAACTGGGGTTATTCGAAGCAGTAAAGGAAAGTTATACAATGACAACCCGGGGCGTATTCACCGATCAGATAGTGGTTCTTATCTTGTTTCTGGGTATTTCTGCTGTAGGAAGTGCTGTTTTTATTGGATCACTTTTTACTCAGCCTTTGGCTACGATCTTTCTGCTTTCGGTTTATGAAGAGAAAATAAAGCAGCCGCCTCAAATAAAGAATCAATAAAACAAAAGCCAGTTTTTGCATCTAATAGAGACCTTTGCAGATAAGCGCAGACTTCGAACCGGTACTAAATATGGATGAATTTTTAATCTGGTGGCAACACCTTCCTGAAAATATAAGCCCTGTTATATTTGAGATAGGATCTTTTAAGCTTCAATATTACGGTTTGATGTATGTCGTTGCTTTTGCCATTACTTTTTTTCTGGTTCTTTTTCGCGTAAAACGGGAAAAAGACTTTGAAATAACCTCCGATCAGGTTAAAGATCTCACCACCTTAATGATGGTAGGTTTGATTATCGGTGCGCGTCTGGGATATGTCCTTTTTTACAATTTATCATATTATCTCAAACATCCCCTTGAAATAATTTTGCCTTTTGAATTTTCAAACGGAATAACCTTTACCGGCATATCAGGGATGTCCTACCATGGCGGTCTTATCGGAGTTGTCCTTTGCACCTGGATATACACGCATAGGGCGACCTTAAGTTTCCGGCAGGTAGCTGACTTATATATTCCGGTTATTCCACTGGGATATACATTCGGCCGGATCGGAAATTTTATCAATGGCGAATTATTTGGCAGAGCAACATCTTCATCAATTGGTATGTACTTTCCTCTCGCGCCGAGAGCTGAGCTTAGGCATCCTTCACAATTATACGAAGCTTTTTTTGAAGGAATATTTCTCTTTGCAGTTTTGTGGAGCATACGAAAGATAAAAAAACCGCCCGGAGCAATGTTCGCCTTCTATCTTATCGGCTATGGCACTGTCAGATTCTTTATCGAGTATTTCCGCCAGCCGGATGCTCACCTCGGATATATCATTTCGTCGTTTTCCATGGGTCAGTTGTTGTGTGCCGCCATGATTACCTTTGGTACTCTCCTTTTTCTGTATTTATGGAAAAAAGATTGTCAATGAGTATTAGTATATATATTATCACCCACTTTGTTCTATCTCATTTGTTATTCTTTCCAAAACTTCTCCGGCTTTTCCATTTATTCGCACATTGCATATCCCATCACACGGGGTCTCAGACAGGTTGATAATAGCAAGAAATGCCCCGCTGTTTTTAGCATAAACCGGCATATGTGCCGCAGGTTGAACGACCAGGGTTGAACCCACGACCATAAAGAAATTGCTGTTTTTAGATAGAATTACAGCCTGTTCGACTTTATCGGCAGGCATTGCCTGCCCGAAAGATATGGTATCCGGCTTCAGGTAGCCTCCACACTCACATTCCGGTGCATTATCTTCTTCATCCAGGCGCTTTTTGGCTTCATGGATGGAAGATATTTTGCTGCAATGCATACACCGTATCCGGCGGGTGCTGCCGTGCAGTTCGATTATTTTATCATCAGGAAGACCTGCCTTCTGGTGCAAACCGTCAATATTCTGAGTGATAACAGCTTCAAGGAGGCCTATTTCGTGGAGTTTGGCAATTGCCAAATGAGCCGGGTTGGGTTTTGCCTGTGTCAAGTCTCGATAAAGTTCCGACCATCGACGCCAGTATTCAATACGGGCTTCTTTTGATGACATGAATTCATCAAAATAGACAGGCCGGAATTTATCCCAGATTCCACCCTTACTGCGGTAATCCGGAATTCCACTTTCAGTTGATATGCCGGCACCTGTGAAAATTACATTTTTGCCTGTTCCTGAAATTTTTTCGCAAATAATTGAGATCTCTTTGTTCATTTCTTAGCTTCCTTTGTTTATCATCAAGCGATTTTACGCTTCAGATTTCATTCATAATCATAACTTTCGTAAAGAACAATAGAATAACTAAACATGGCAAACGCATTTTTAAGTCCTTCCTTTAAAATTAATTTTATTTTTCCAAAAGCGTTTACCCGAAATAAGCAAAAACTAACAAAAAATCTAAATTCCGCTTATAAAAACATTGATATAGTTCGTAAAATCATGTAACGTTGTGTAAAGGCGTATTTAAAAATTGATGCTCTCGTAAAAAAGTCTGATTTCCTCTCTCTTAGCGGGAGGGGATTAAGAGGAGGGGGACGAACATGAACATTCAGTGCCCGAGTTGTAAAACCGAATACAAGGTAGATGATGCCAGAATTCCGGATAAGGGTGTTTATTCCAGATGTAAAAAATGCCAGAACAAATTTTTTGTAAAAAAAGAAACCCAACCATCTGACAAAAAGCAAGACGGCAAATGGATAGAATGCCCTGCATGCGGTTTTACACAGGCTTCATCTCAGACCTGTAAATATTGCGGAGTTAGTATTTCAACAAGCACCGGTTCAGTAAAAGAGAGAATTCAGGAGGAAAAAGAAACACCTGATAAAAAAGAACCTGCAAAAAAAGAGGACGTCTCAGCCGAAGAGAAAGATAAAATAACAAAAAAAAGCGATATTTCAGACCAGGAAAAACTTGTTGACCAGTATGTTGAGCAGGGAGATCAGGAAAATGCCGCAAAGCTTTTGCTTGAGATAATCACGAAATTCGCCAAGGAGAGAAGCTTTACAAAAGCGGAAAACCTAAGAGAAAAGCTCTATGAAGTTGCCCCCATGGCTTTGAAGGAAATTGTCCTATCAAGCGAAATTATTGAAGAAGAGAAAAGCCTGACCTTGGATAAAAATTATCTGAAAACCTGGGCCAAACTTTTTGACACTCTTACTACGGATGAATCAAATACCCTTTATTTTGCTATGAAAACGAAAGCATTTAAAGCAGGTCAGCTTGTTTTTGAACAGGGTCAAATCGATTCAAATATGTATTTTATTAAAAATGGCCGATTTCAAATGGTATATCATGATCATTTCGGACTGCAGGAAGCTGTTTTAAAGGAGTTAACACCCGGCGACATCTCAAATTATAATGCGTTTTTTTCCTTTACAGTATGTACTGCTGCCCTTGTTGCCGTCACTAATGCTGAAGTGTTTTTTCTGGAAAAAAATATTTTGACCGAGTGGGAGGAAAAACAACCAGGTCTTGAAAATAAACTTAGAGCTTTTTCCAGCTCGTTTGAAAAAATGGGCGATTTGATACAAAAATCAGGACTGCAGTTAAGAGGGCATAAGCGGGTAAAAATATCTCGCGATGCCATGATTCAACCTTTAGACAATTCAGGGAAACCGCTAAAGAGA
>JASJGP010000237.1:0-10436 GCA_033791485.1 Desulfobacterales bacterium
TGCTCAGCAATTTTAAGACCGGTTTCATCCGGCGGAGTGAAGGCACTCAAATGATCCGGCTCATCATTTTCTACGATACCGATTACTTTTTCCGGATCCACCTGGGCATAGGGCCACCCGATCCGGGTCAAGGGCTCATAAATGTGTATGGGGTATCGGTGCGGCGGCGGAGGCATCACAATAATGTCGGCCATTTCTCTCAATCGGGGAGACTGGTGCTTATTGATTTCAATGATCACCTTCTCCGCATATTTTAAATAGGTCGGTGAAGCGCCGATGGAAGTGGTCAGGTACACCCGGCCGTCCGGAGTGATTTCAGTGGCTTCCACCACCGCGGTGTTGATTTTCCATAAAAAGCCTTCGGCAACCGCCTGTGGGAGGTGGGACAGGTGCATGTCTACATATTCCACCTCCTGCCGATTGATCTGTTTCCTTAATGCGCCACCGGTGTGATAGGGACCCCGCCAGGAAATGGCTTTGGCCTTTGCCAGCTCTTCATCAATACTGTATCCGCTGGATGCTCCGGTGAGCACACGCACCTTGAAGCTTTTCCCTTTTGCATGTTCTTCAATGGCCCGCCTGGCCAATGCCTCCGGAACCGCTTTTGCCGCTCCAGCAGGAGTAAACCCGCTGAATGATACCGTATCTCCGTTTTGTATTTGGGCGACGGCTTCTGCTGTTGTTAAAATTGGATAATGTTTAACAATGGACAAAATATTTCCTCCCATTATATCTGACCTGATCTGAAATACCGTTTATTAACCACGAATCATTTATGGCTGTTTTTCATGAACGTGTAACTGCATACTCTATGCCATGCATAAATATAATAGGAATTTGAACTAACCCTTTTAGATAATAGATTTTTTTTAAAATCAAATTTTTAGTGGGAAGAAATTTGGCAAAGTGTTTGTCAGGATTTTTTACAGGCTGTAAAGGAAATATGCATCTATCAAACACCAGTTAAACAGACAGGCTTCCTTCGCCTAAAACCCCGCTAAATGCCGCCCTTGACAATACTATCTTCATTTGGTATTTGAATCAATATTGTCTGATGCCGGTTGGGACCTGTTGCCGCATCGGTGGCAGCACAATATATTGTTACTAATCCCCAGCCGTCACACAACCCTATCAACCCTGGTTTTTTTGCTCGATCCGATCTCAAAAAGCCAATTCTTATTCTTAAGGAGAAATAGTGCAATGAACATCAAGGCGTTTCTATTGAGCACTCTCTTTTTTTTCGCTGTTTCCTCAACAGTCTATTCAGAGCCGATTGACCCATCATTTACGGATAAAACGGTTGCCGGTCTTAATTCTGATGAAAGGCTTTTCCTCGCCGATAATTCCTCCGGCAGCCCAACCGTAACCGGAGACAGGGATGAAAAAGCACAAAAGGATTACTCTTTTTCCATGGGCGAAAACTGGCGCGGGGTTTTCAACCCGGGCTCCGACCTATTTCCCCGGTATATTGCTAATCCTCTTCGGCCTATGACTTCACTATCACGCATGACCTTGTCTGATTCCAATATTCCGGGTGCCGGTGACGACCGCTACGTATTCCGTTTGGGCGGCCGCTACGGATTTTTACGCATTCATCCGACGGGTGAATCCAGTCGGGGTTTTCAGTTCGACCTTGAGGGGGCATTTCTGGGCGTGTTTGATATTGATAACTCCCTGGACAATATCGGCTGGGATGGTTTATACGGCGCCCTGTTCTCGTGGGGTAACGGGCGCGGCCTGGCGCTAAAATTCGGTACCAAGCACGATTCGAGTCACGTGGGCGACGAATATGCCGAGAGCACCGGTAGAAAAAGGATCAATTATACCCGTGAGGAGGTGTTGCTGGGGGTAAGCCTGGCCGGATTCAACTACTGGCGCATTTACGGCGAAGGGGCTTATGCCTATGACTTGCGCAATAAGGATTTACAGGAGCGATGGCGTGTCGAGGGCGGCATTGAGTTTCAAGATGCCGAACGCTGGTGGGATGGTAGTGCAGGGTATTACGCGGCCCTGGACGTTACGTCTTATGAAGAAAACGACTGGCAGGCAGATGTAACTATTCAGGCCGGTTTAGTCCTGCCGGTTAAAAAACGGTTCCGGACATATCGCCTCGGTTTGGAATACCATAACGGGCGTCCGCTAATCGGCGAATTTTTTCAGATTAAAGAAAAGTATTTTGCTATCGGACTCTGGATGGATCTGTAGATTAGCCACCGAAAAACACAGACATACGTTTTGATTTGCTATCAGCAATAACCCTGCTTTCGATATCTGCTATACTGCAGGTTTCTATCCGTTTTAAAACCTGATGTATTACAACGTATTTGCACATTAGGAGGCTTTTGAAAAGTTTTGATATCTAATTGACAATCGATGTTTAACTCGCTTTCCGATTCTGACAAAATCAAGTATTTATCAAAGCCTGTCTGGAATTTTTGAGTTTTCATCCCGGCATAATTACCAAATTTATTTGCAAAAGCAAAAATCATATAGTTTTTAACCTACCAATCCAAAAAAGGATGACGCACATGGATAATTTTACATACAAAGCATTGATTGTTGAAGAACCTGAGAAAAATAAATTTATTCGCCGGATTAAAAATGCAGATATTAACAATCTGCCGGACGGAGATGTTCTCATTCGGGTTAACTATTCTTCCTTAAATTATAAAGATGCCCTATCTGCCTCAGGAAACAGGGGGGTGACAAAGCAATACCCGCATACACCAGGGGTTGATGCAGCCGGAATTGTTGAAGAAAGCCGTGTTGACACGGTTAAAAAAGGAGAAAAAGTCATTGTTACAAGTTACGATCTTGGCATGAACACGGCAGGTGGCTTTGGGCAATATATTCGTGTACCGGGGAACTGGGTGGTCAAACTGCCGGAAGGACTCTCCCTGAAACAGAGCATGATATTCGGAACAGCCGGATTTACTGCCGGCATGTCCATTTTTAAACTGACCCGAACTATCAGGCCCGAGCATGGGGAAATTCTTGTCACCGGTGCCACCGGTGGCGTGGGAAGCCTTGCTGCAGGAATCTTGTCTCACCTTGGATATTCTGTAACGGCTGTCTCCGGGAAAACAGATACCACCCTGCTGAATAAGCTGGGCGTTAAAAACATCATTGCCAGGAGCGTTTTTCTTGAAAACACTAAACCCCCCATTTTAAAACCGCAATGGGCAGGCGTGATTGATACGGTAGGAGGAGAAATTCTGGCAACAGCCATAAAATCAACAAAACCAGATGGGGTCGTGACCTGCTGCGGCAATGTGGCATCCCCTGATCTGCCCATCAACGTTTTTCCGTTCATATTAAGGGGTGTCTCCCTTCTCGGGATAGATTCACAGCATTGTCCTATGAAATTCAGGTCAAAGGTTTGGGAAAAACTGTCCACCGACTGGAAATTTGACATGCTTGAAAGCATCTATGATGAAATTTTGCTGGATCAGTTAAATGATAAAATTGAGCACATATTAAAAGGGGAGTTAAAAGGCAGAACTCTCGTAAATTTGAAATAAGGAATCTTCGATCCATATTTTATAGATACAGATATTAAAGAAGGCCCGAGCTATGATGGATGATAGGATCACCACTGCCAAAGAGTATCATTGGGCAACAAAATATATACGGCACAGGATGAAACCGCATTATCTTGATTTTAAGAATTATCCTGATCCGATTAAATCATACGATTTTTTAAAAAAAATTGATCTTACTAAAGATCCGATAAATATAGATGTTGATTTGAATTCAATTTTTATTCAACCGGATCAGACAGGATTAACCAGACCGCTTCGCCTTAATACGCTATCTGAAATATTGGCTCTTTCCTATGGGGTAACACGGACAGGCCTTACCAACGGGATCCCGTTTTATTTCAGAACCACTCCTTCGGCAGGTGGGTTGTATCCCTGCCATCTCTATCTTGCAGTCAGGTGTATGGAAGGTCTTGAAACAGGTTTGTATTATTGCAACATGATACAAGAGTTTCTCGGGTTAATACAAAGAGGAGAAAATCCGACCCAGGAAAAAAATGAGCTTTCCTTTTCGCTTTTCATTACTGGAGAGTTTTTCAATAGTTCCTGGAAGTACAGGGAAAGGGCCTTTCGGTATGTTCTGCTGGATTCAGGTCATCTGATAGAAAATATATCCCTTGCTATAAAAGCTTTAGGCCGGTTTTTTTCAATTGATTATAATTTTGATGATGAAAAGGTGTCACGGTTTTTATCCCTTGACAATACAAAGGAAGTCCCCCTGGCATGCATGAATGTAGTTCAGGGTGAACAAATTATAAAAAATCCGATTGAAGCGTTACCGGATCTGACCGGACCCAAGGCTCAAGAAAAAAAGCGTCTTTCTACCACAATATCTTATCCTTTGTTGCAGAAGATATATGATCTGGGCAAAGTTGTTTTTCAGGACAATGAATCCGATCCTAAAAACACACAAGTAGTAACAGCGCAACCACAAAAGACAATTCATCTTTCTGATTTTAAAAATTCACCTGTTAAAATGAATTATATGAATACAGTCATACATCGGCGATCCAAAAGAAATTTTATCCCCAAAGAACTTGATACGAATAAGGCTTTTGCCTTACTCAGGCTGGCGTCGAGCCTGTTTGGGTCGCAAACGGATCAGGCAGGCAAAGTTGATCCTTATCTGACATTTGGAATTTCCTGCCAGAATGTTTCCGGCCTGGACGATGGTTTTTATCTCTTTTCCCGGGATCGGTTATCGCTTTTGCTGGTCAGTAAAGGACGATTTCAAAACAACCTGTCCCGGGTCTGCCTGGATCAGAAATGGATAGCAAATGCAGCCTTAAATTTTTTATTCATGGCAAATTTGGCAAGTCTTGAAAAAGGTTTTGGACCCAGGGGTTACCGTCATCTCCTGATGCAGTCAGGCAGAATTGCCCAGAGGATTTATCTTGCAGCAACAGGTTTAGAACTTGGATGTTGCGGGGTCGGCGCACTGTATGATGAAGAGGCTCAGAACCTTTTTGATCTTAATGAAGAGAGTGCTTTGTTTTATGTAGTATCAGCAGGACCGGTTAAAAAATGAACGTGATGCTGTAAATATGAGTACTGAATTAGATTCCAAAAAGAAGTTATTGTTTTAATAAAAATTAAGAAAGTGGCCAGAAAAGGAAAGATTCCAAAAGGAACAAAATTTGAGGATCTGCCCGATGGCTGGAAATGCCCTATCTACGGAGCCAGCACCATAGCATTTAAACCGCTTGGCTAAGTTTAAGGCATTAAACCGAAAAGGAGGAATTGGTATGAAATGGATGCAGTTTTTTACACCGGCTGAATCTTTGGATTTTAAAGAGACTGAAGCATATATTGCTCAACATCCGGGAGATAAGATAACGATACTGGATGTAAGACAGCCCTCGGAATACCAGGAAAGCCATATTCCGGGCGCCACCCTGATTCCTTTGCCCCAGCTTTCTGACAGGCTTGATGAGCTTGACCCTGAAAAACCAACCCTGGTATATTGAGCCGTGGGCGGACGCAGCCGTGTTGCTGCGCAAATGCTTGCAGGAAAGGGGTTTAAAAAAGTGTTTAACGTCGCAGGCGGAATAAAGGCATGGCATGCGAAAACAGCGATTGGCCCGCAGGATCTTGGAATGGATCTTTTCAGTGGAAAAGAGGAACCTTTGGATGTGTTAAAGGTCGCATATTCTCTCGAACAGGGATTACGCGAATTTTATGTTACTATGGAAGAAGAAGCAAAACATAAAAAAGTCAAAGATCTCTTTGCCAGATTATCTGATATTGAAGTAGAACATCAGATGTCTATTTACTTGGCATATAATGATATCAGTACTGAAAACTTGAGCAAAGATGCGTTTGAAAAAATGGTTGAAACCAAGGCATTGGAAGGCGGTCTGTCTACCAGGGAATATCTTGATCTTTTCAGCCCTGACCTGAATTCTGAAACGGAAGTAATTTCACTGGCCATGTCAATAGAAGCCCAGGCTCTGGATCTTTATCAAAGAGTCTCCTCAAAAATAGATAATCCACAATCAAAGGATATTATCAATAAGATTGCCAATGAAGAAAAGGCGCACCTGGCAAGCCTGGGTAAGCTTTTGGACAACATTTAAAAGAAGAGGATAAAATGAGAAAACATCTTGTACTTATTGGGGGTGGTCATGCTCACATGATGACCCTTGAAAATATCGGCAAGTTTGTTGAAAAGGGGTTTAAAATTACCGTGATAGGCCCTTCTTTTTACCACTATTATTCCGGCATGGGTCCCGGGATGCTGGGAGGGACGTACAGTCCTAACGATATCCGGTTTGCCACAAAAAATGTGGTTCAAAAACAAGGCGGCGTTTTTGTAAAGGATAAAGTTGATAGGATTGATCCTGATAAAAAAGAGGTTTATACTAAGACGGGGCATATACTTTCCTATGACGTGCTCTCCTTTAATGCTGGCAGTTATGTCCCCATGCAGGCAGTTCCTGAAGATAGTAATAATATCTACCCAGTTAAACCCATTGAAAAGCTCATGGAGGCTGCTGATAAACTAAAAGTTTTGTTTTCACAAAAAAAGATCATGGTCAGTATTATAGGGGGTGGCCCTTCATCTGCTGAAGTGGCTGGAAATGTGTGGCAGCTTGCAAAAAAGGTGAACCAGCATATGCCTGATATCCGAATTTTTGCCGGTAAAAAATTTATGGCAAGACTATCTAAAAGCGTCAGATCAAGGGTTTTTTCTTCCCTTCAAAAAAGAGGTGTTCAAATCCTTGAAACCGGCTATGTAAAAGAAATAAAACCGGGTGAAATCTGCCTTGAATCGGGTGAAACCTTTTCCACTGATTTTTCTTTCATGGCCCTGGGAGTCAAACCATCCACCATCTTTGAGGAATCAGGCCTGCCTGTCGGACCTGACAAAGGACTTCTGGTGAATAAGTACCTGCAGTCTGTAAAATATCCTGAAATATTTGGAGGCGGTGATTGCATTTATTTTAAGGATCAGCCCTTGGATAAGGTTGGGGTGTATGCGGTTCGCGAGAATCCTATCCTGCTGAACAATCTGATGGCAACCCTTAAAGGCGATGATCTTGAAACATTTGACCCTGGGCCTGAATATCTTTTGATTTTCAATATTGGTGGTGGGCTTGGCGTATTCAAGAAAAAATGGCTGGTGTTCGGCGGGAAAATTGCGTTTATGATTAAAGACTACATTGACCGCAGATTTATGAAGAAATTTCAGGCCATTGAAAATAAGTTATAGTTTTTTAAATACATTGAAAACTTACAAAGGAAAATTAAAAAAAGTCTGGAGTTAAAATTATACTCTTACCAGTCATTGGGAGCTTAATAGGGAGTGGGTCCAGAACAAATTTTCTTTAAAGCGTGCCGCTATTACTAATATAAAAACAACACGATCAAGAAAGAAAAAGCATTTTAAAAATCGCCATTTGATGTAAGGATTTCATTTGACAAACGACATATGGTAAAAGGCAATCAATTTAAATAGGTTTCTTACCCGGGTTACTTTGAAAGATTATGCATTCGGTACCGGTCCGGGTATCATGGCATTCACATTCATATTAACTTCTTTTAACGGTCCGTTGAAAGGTGTCTGAGTTACAAGCGACTGGGGAGATCTGACATGAATCCAAAAGACTTTATAAGGCAGATTAAAATCCGGGGAACCGACTATACGGTTTCAGATATAACCATGCTCGAGGAAAAAGAAATTGCCAATATCGGGCGGCTTCCTTTTTCCATAAGAATTCTGGTTGAAAATTTGTTACGGAAACTAGACGGACGAGTTGTCCAATGGGAGGACTTGAAAAATATTGCCGGGTGGAAACGAACATATAAAGACCCTGTCGAAATACCGTATCATCCCGCCCGTGTTCTGATGCAGGATTTTACCGGCGTGCCTGCGGTCGTCGATCTGGCGGCTATGCGGGACGCCGTAAAAGACCTGGGGGGCGACCCAAAAGCAATCAATCCCCTGGTTCCGGTCGATCTTATAATCGATCATTCAGTGCAAATCGATTATTCCGGCACTCCGGATGCATTGTCTAAAAATATGGAAAAGGAATTTTCAAGAAACAAAGAAAGATATAGCCTGCTGAAATGGGCGCAGAAGAGCTTCGATAATTTCAAGGTGGTTCCGCCGGGTTCAGGGATATGTCATCAGGTGAATCTTGAATATCTCGGGCAGGTGATCATAACCGATAAAAACGGACAAAAACCGCTGGCATATCCGGATACTTTGGTGGGTACCGATTCCCACACGACCATGATAAACGGCCTGGGTGTACTTGGCTGGGGTGTGGGCGGGATAGAAGCTGAAGCCGTAATGCTGGGTCAGCCGTATTATATGTCTATTCCTGAAGTCATCGGGGTAAAAATGACCGGAAGCCTGGGACCCGGCATTACCGCCACGGATATGGTGCTTACAATAACTGAGCGCTTGAGAAAACTTAATGTGGTTGAAAAATTTGTGGAGTTTTTTGGGCCCGGTATGGAAATGCTCAATGTACCGGACAGGGCAACCGTTGCCAATATGGCACCGGAATACGGTGCAACCATAGGATTTTTCCCGGTAGATAAAAAAACAATTGAATACCTGAACATGACAAACAGGGAAGAACGGGCGGAAATCACGGAACGCTATACAAAAGCGACGGGTTTGTTTTATACGGGGAAGGAAAAACCGGAATATACAAAGGTGATTGAACTGGATCTTTCAGCAGTCACACCGTCGATTGCCGGACCGGCAAAACCCCAGGAAAGGCTTTGCCTGGACGTTGTAAAAAAGAGCTTCGCCGGAATCATCGGCTGTGAATATGATGCGGATGAAGACGTTATCCCGATGTCTCAATTTTTCGATGAATCCGGCTGCCAGACCATACGCTCGACAACCTGCAAGCCTGTAAGTACCCAAACATATACAGTCAATCTCGACGAAAAACCCGTGAATATCGGTGACGGCAGTATCGTAATCGCCGCTATTACATCATGCACCAACACATCCAATCCATATGCCATGATGGGTGCCGGTCTTTTGGCGAAAAAAGCCGTTGAAAAGGGAATAAGTGCAAATCCTGCAGTAAAAACTTCCCTTGCTCCCGGATCCCGTGTCGTTGAAGACTATCTGATTGACGCAAATCTCATGCCGTACCTTGAAGCGCTCGGTTTCCATGTGGCGGGTTTTGGATGCACGACCTGCATCGGAAACAGCGGACCGCTCGATCCTGAGATTGAAAAAATCATCGTTGAAAACGATCTGACGGTTGCAGCTGTTCTTTCTGGTAACAGAAATTTTGAGGCAAGAATACATCAGAGTATCAAGGCAAACTACCTGGCTTCCCCCATGCTGGTGATTGCTTTTGCCATAGCCGGAAGGATTGATATTGATTTAACTAAAGAGCCGGTCTCGTTTGATGAAAAGGGTGAGCCGGTCTATCTCCACGATTTATGGCCGTCATTGGAAGATATTGAAACACTTGTAAAAAATCATGTAAAACCGGAATTTTATCAAAAGGAATATGCGAAAATTTTTGACGGTGATCCGTTGTGGCAACAGCTTGACATTGCGAAGAGTACTACATTTACCTGGGATACACGTTCCACATATATCAGAAAGCCGCCCTATTTTGACAACTTTACCCCGGGGCTAAAAAGACCTTCCGATTTAAAGAACGGTCGTGCCCTTCTGATGCTGGGGGATACCGTTACGACCGATCATATATCTCCGGCCGGAGCTATGCCCGAAGATTATCCTGCTGGAAGATACCTGATTAATCAAGGCGTTGATAAGGATAATTTTAACTCATACGGCTCCAGACGAGGCAACCATGAAATAATGATGCGGGGAACGTTTGGCAATATAAGGATAAAAAATAAACTCGTATCGCCCAAAGAGGGAAGTTTTACAATAAAATTTCCGGGCCGAGAGGAAATGTATGTCTATGATGCGGCCATGTCATATATGGATCAGGGCATTCCGTTAATCGTGATGGGGGGTAAGGAATACGGAACCGGTTCGTCGAGGGACTGGGCCGCTAAAGGAACCGGACTTCTGGGAATAAAAGCTGTGATTGTTCAGTCGCTTGAGCGTATTCACAGAAGTAACCTTGTAGGGATGGGTGTATTACCGCTGGTATTTAAGGAGAATGAAAGCTGGGATAACCTTGGACTGGATGGGTCGGAATCCTTTTTCATCACCGGAATTGAAGACATGGAACCACGGAAAGTTTTACAGGTAAAAGCCATAAAGAAAGGCGGTGGTGAAATTATATTTGAAGCCGTCGCAAGGCTGGATACCGGAGTCGATGTAGATTATTTTGAAAACGGCGGCATTCTGCCGTATGTATTGAGAAATGTCATGAGCGCAACAGATACAAACGCTGGAAAAGAGGAGGTGCCAAATGAATGACAATCATTCCATCATCTATA
>JASJGP010000238.1:0-3433 GCA_033791485.1 Desulfobacterales bacterium
TGGAGCTTATGATTAAGCTTTCAGCAAGGTTTTCTGATATGGCTGGTGTGTCTTTTACAATGGACTCACACTGTGACCCTGTTAAAATCGAGGCAAGCCCTTTTTTACTGCAGAACGTCATTTGGTTTTGTCTTGATAATATAATGAACATGGCTAAAGGCGGTGACATGGTTTCCATTGCTGTGGAGAATAATGGCAGCGATGTGTTGATCAGGTTTTCCGGGATCAGCGGGCTTGACGGCATGACAAATTATGATCTTCCGGCAAAGCGGGAGACAATCTTGCTCAAAGCCTTAAACGGCAAGCTGCGGATTGATAACGGTGCTGGGGAAATTGTTCTCAGTTTGAATAGCAATTAAAATTAACCTTATTAACGGGGGTATGTTATGGAAGAGAAAATTTTGCTCGTTGACGATGAAAAAGATTATATCGAAGCTCTCGGTGAAAGGATGAAAAACCGGGGGATGAATGTTTCGACAACGACATCTGCGAAAGATGCTCTTAAAAGGGTAGAAGAAGAACCATATGATGCAATTATTCTTGATCTTCAAATGCCTGGAATGGACGGGATTGAGGCCCTAAAAGCAATTAAAAAGAAAAATCCTGACATGCAGGTGATTCTTCTGACCGGTCATGCGACTGTAGAAAAAGGAATTGAGGCCATGAAACTGGGAGCCATGGACTTAATAGAAAAACCGGCAAATATCGAGGTTATTGCCAAAAAGATAAAAAAAGCCCAGGCAAATAAAATGATTTTAGTGGAAAAAAAGACTGAGGAAAAAATCAGAAAGATACTTAAGACGAAAGGATGGTGATGCTAAAGCTCTGCCGAAAAGGCCTTCGGTAGGGCTGGGCCTGTTTTCATTTCTGCCGACCTTAAAAAACATCCGTTTTCTTATCCTATGGCGGAATAAGCAAAGTTCTTATCTCTTTTTATCCCTTCTCGTGCGTCGCACAAGGAATCCCGCAGATTGACGTCGAGGTTATGGAAAAGTACCATCTTTGGATGGACACTATTTAAATTTATAGCGAGAATCTGGGGCAAAGCATGAGGGGATCTCACGACCAACGCCCAATGATGATGTCGCTCTGTGTTGCAATTTGTAGGATATTAGGTCTATTGTATAAATTGGACACCGAAGATGTACCAAAATTCGACATTGAATCGTCGATATTGGACGTCCCGGTCTTTTACTTTAATCGATGTATTTTTTCCTTGGCCTGTTTATGATGTCGTCCGGTTGGTTATTCGTCCATTCGGACAAGGGGTTCTACCATCCCATCATGTTCGAATTTGATCGTGAAATTAGAGCCATTGTCATCCCAAACCTGTATAAGCGACCACTCCGATGTCTTGCCCGCTAAAGACGTTGCGGCAACCGTCACTTGATATTCGCCTTTGTCGACGTTTTTAACCGTTACCGGCACGGTTTTACCGTTGATTTCGATGGATTTATCGTTTCCTGTAAGGTTGATTTTGACGGGATAACCACTCTTGTCGCTTTTCCAGGTTCCGGTCATTTGAGACACAATATCTTGTTTGCCACCACAGCCGATAACGACAAGCACTAAAGCAGCTACTAACACGCATGCGATTAACTGTTTTAAATTCTTCATCATACCTCCTTCATTTTTGTTTTGATTGTTTTACCATTCTTTAAAAAATAATATCTAACTCCGCCAATTCCAGAAGAAAATAAAATTTCCTTTTGCTGTTCAATCCAACCCTTGATTCGACGGTGAAAAGAATCGAAATCGGTTACCCGTTTGTCACTACTTGTGGGTTTCTATTAGGTTGAAACACTAATCACGGCTATTTTTTGTTCCAATGTTAGCTAAAAATAAGGTAATTTCATATCACGGTTACATTGCTGTTGGATTTCTATAAGATTACAGTTTTGAAAGGTTTATTCTATAGACCGGAGTAGTTCTTGCAGAATCAATTATCGCGAGGCAAAGCAATCGTAAAAATAGCGCCTTGGCCAGGCGGGCTTTTGACGTAAACACGACCATTATGGGCTTCACACATGGCCTTGACAAAACTCAATCCGAGGCCGAGGCCCTTTTGGGACCTGGCATAATCGCTTCTAAAAAGCCGATCCCAGATTTTTGGCAAATCATCTGCGGGGATACCGACTCCCGTATCGGTGAATTGAATCCATAATTCGCCTTTATCCGTGAAGGCTCGGACGGCTACCTGCCCCCCTACCGGAGTGTATTTGATGGCGTTGTCCAATAAATTCGCAAAAGCCTGGCTCAAACGGTTTCCATCGCACTTTGTGTGAAGTTCGTCAGGCGTATCGACTGTAAGATGAACCTGTTTTTCATCCGCGACGGGTTCATACATGTCCACGACCCTGGCCAACAGAGAACTGATGTTGGTCAATTGTCGCTCCAGATTGAGCACCCCTGTTTCCGCCTCGGAAATATCCATAAGATCGGTAAGCATGGATAGAATACGGTCCGATTCCTCAATGCAATCGGATAGCGCTTCACGGGTTTGGGGAAGATCCACCCTATCCTGCAAGGCTTTTTCTGCAACGCTTCTCAACCGGGTCATGGGTGTACGTAAATCATGGGCAACCTCGTCCAGCGAACCCTTGAGGCTTTCGATCAGGGCCTTGATTTTATCAAGCATCTCGTTGAAAAGTCGGGCGAGTTCATCTAACTCGTCACCGTTGTAAGAGCGATTGACCCTTGCTTCCATTTGGCCACTCAATATGGACTGTGCGGTTTGAACAATGTGGCGTACCGGTCTTAAAGATCTTAACGCCAATAAACTGCCGCAAACGATTCCCATTAAGGTTATCGGCAGGAAAACAGTAAACTTTGTTGCAAGGAATCGACCCAGTGTTTGTTCTCTCTCCTGTGTACTTATTCCCACCTGAATCCAGCGGCCGTCATTAAGTTGCGAGGCTGTGGCAACTAGATTGAAATCGTCTTTCACGGCAGGTATCGTAATCCATGATTTGCTCTGAATGAGTGTGAACTTGCCCAAGGAAGCAAGGTCAAATTCATCCCAAATCTGAGGATAGTATATCTTGAGGGTTTCGTTTGAGTTTTCTGCAATGCGGATGAAAAAAGGATTTTTTTTGCGGAAACGGTAATTTTCAGATACTGCACGATCCACAGCGTGTATGCCGCCGCTGTGATATGAGGAAACAAGCTCAGCCAATTCGAATTGCACGGCCTCCCGGTCCTGAGTTTTAAGCGCCGAGAATAAAATGATGTAAGTAACGGACATAAAAATAGCAGATCCCACGATAAAAGAGACAGCGTACCACAACGAAAGACGAAATCCATTGGATTTATAAATCTTTGCCAGGTTCTTGAAAGACATAGCCGATACCCCTGATGGTTCTGATAAACTTTTTTTCATAACCTTTTTCGATCTTGTTTCTAAGCCGGCACATCAAAACATCGACGACATTGG
>JASJGP010000239.1:0-2613 GCA_033791485.1 Desulfobacterales bacterium
CACGTTGACAGAACAATAGCTGAAGATGCATATTTTGTATCACTGTTTAACTGTGAAGACAGGACATA
Source organism: Desulfobacterales bacterium (assembly GCA_033791485.1). Taxonomy (GTDB): domain Bacteria; phylum Desulfobacterota; class Desulfobacteria; order Desulfobacterales; family JAUWMJ01; genus JAUWMJ01. Next base: position 69 of record JASJGP010000239.1, read on the forward strand.
GATAGATGGTGACGCGGAGAGTGCAAAGAAAATCATGCACACCTGAAAAACAATTCCTGTGACAGAAAAGATCTTAAGAAAAAAGTAACCGATGACCGGAAGCAACAGGAGTTTAAAAGCAGATGCTGCTAAAGATAACCTTAAATTATGTTTGAGTGTTTTAAATGTCAGGCTCCCCCCTATGGACAGCAAGGCAAGGGGAAGAGCGACCATGGCAGCCAGCCTGAGAGAATTGTCGATAAAAACAGGAAACCCGTCCAATAACCTGGAATAGATCATCCCGGCAACACATGCGATAATCAAAGGATTTAACACCAGCTCTTTTGCGGTCACTCCCATACGCTCACGGAAGTTATAACTTTTTCCTGAAAACCAGATCAGGGTTGAAACTGCCAGAATATTAATGACCGGTATCACAAACCCGATTAATATCCCAAAAAAGGCAACTCCTTTTTCACCCAGGGCATTTAAAATAACGGCCATACCGATATAGGTGTTGAATCGGTAACAGCTCTGGGAAAAGGAACCCGCTTTGAAGTCCTCTACATCAAACACCTTAATGTAGGTACTGCTCAAAAGGTAAACCGACAAAACACTGCATATTGCAGCCAGGCAATATTTAAGGTCAACACCGGCATCAAGCTTTGAAGCGCCTCCTATTTTCCAAAAGAGCATGGCAGGAAAAAAGAAGTAATATACCAGTCGATCCGAAGCTTTAAAAAAGACATCCCCGGTCAAATGATAATGTTTAAGCAGAGTGCCAATTACAATCAGAGCGAACACTGGAAACAGACTATTTAGTATCATCACCTGTCAAATCCTGTCGCATTGAATATTTGCCAGTAAGGTTTCCATGGTTTCATCCATCTGGTCAACCACCTTTTCAGGGGGATATTCGGCACCGCATGACCTGCAGCACAAAAGTACCTGTTTTCACCCTTTTCTTACGTGCAGTTCTCCGCTGCACGCCCTGCATTTTAATCTGGATTGATTCATATCCACTGAATTCCTTTTTTATCTATCCAAAGTATAATTCCATCGAATGGATACAACCTTTACCGGAATCACGGTAATTTTTCAATCTAAAGAATTTATTTCATCACCAGAATATACAACCCACACATGAAATATCAAATTTTATTTATGGCTTTTATGTAATTTTCACAATAAAATTGTCATTTGATTGATAGAAACGAAAGCTTCTTAAACAAGGGTTTATATTTGAAGCCAGACATGCTATCTTATTGATATCTATTTTTTATTTTCCAAAAGGTAGCGTTCTCAAGATAGGTTCTTATAATTTCAGATCTTTAATAGGTGTAAAAATGAAAGAAGAATATATAAAGATATTGGGGAAAATGACTTATGGGATATATGTATTAACGAGTGCGGCAGATCAGGTTATTAATGGAATGATCGCTTCATGGGTTTCTCAAGTTTCCTATGACCCTTTATTGTTGATGGCCGCAATTCATCCGAATCGCTATACTCACGATTTAATAAACAAAAATGGCTACTTCGTTCTCAACGTTATTTCAAAAAGGCAAAAAGATTTCTTGCAGCGTTTCAAAGGTCCAAATCCAAAATTAAAATTCTCTTCTGTTGAGTGGGAAAAAGGAATCACAGGCGCTCCTATTCTAACTGATTGTATCGGGTATATGGAATGCAAGGTCAAAGAAACATATGCGCCTGGAAATCATACGCTTTTCGTTGGGCAAGTCGTGGAAGCAAAATTTATATCAGATAAAACTCCGTTAAGCACATCTGATTATGAAGGGATATATTCAGGTAAGAAATAGAAGGTTAGTTTAACCTTTCTAACCAAGCAAATTGAGCAGAGGGCTTATAAAAAGAGTACGACGACCTGAAATTACGTATCAGCTCTCTTGAAAACCGCTTGATGGAAGGTGACCACAGAAAAGAGGTTCGCCACCAAAAGGATCTGGGCCCTCCTGATGGAGAGGAACGGCGCTCCGGATTGGAACGAAGGAAACATGCCGCAATGGAATGATATATTCCATTCAAGACTGCACAACTTTTATTAAACAACGAAGAATAAATTATAATAACTGTTATTTACGGACTGTCGATTAAGCCAATCTTGACTTTTCCTGTTAAATAATGATATGATATCTCAGATTTAAAATCTGGAGGTTGGAATGGAAGGAAAGGAAGAAGTTAAGAAAAGTTCCAGTCTGAAATTACAAAAAAGTTTATCCGTTTTATTAATTTTTATTTCTCTTGTTTCTTTTATGGTTAGCTCTCATGTGGTCTGGGGGCTTTTTTTTTGCAGGCATTGCCTGGTTCGTTGTGATTAGAATTGTGTAGTAGTAGTGATTGTAAAGATTATTTATTCCACCTTTCTGATTTAGGTACTATTTTTGTTTCTTGTCCGCCTGAAAAGCCACTGGGAATCATATAAAGATAATAAACCTTAGCTGAAATTCTCGCTAAGTTCGATTTTCATGACTTATCGAGAATACTATCCATTAAATGTGTATGCTTTTATGCGTATTTTCAATTTCAATATACACCTTAATTGTAT
>JASJGP010000240.1:0-6286 GCA_033791485.1 Desulfobacterales bacterium
CCACTGATGCCTGGGAACCATCATCAATAAAAAAGGGGACATCATATTTTCCATACGCCCTGACATCTGCTCCAGCACCAGCCCAGCCAGCAACAACAACAGCAACCTTTTTTCGGTCCATTAGAAAATCAGCCCCCTGCATCACCACTTCAGGTGCGAAATCCTGATTATCAAACATTATGATTTCAAGCTGTTTGCCTAAAAGACCACCGGCGGCATTGATTTCATCCACTGCCATTTCAACGCCTTTAAAGTAGTTATCTCCGGAACCTGCATAATCTCCAGTCAAAGAAAATGCACACCCCACCTTAACGGTATCTGCGGCAAAAACCAACGATCCCAATACCATGAAGGTGGCCATCACCAAGGACATCAAACCAATTTTTTTCATTTTAATCCTTCCCTTTTATGAGTTAAAGATACTGTAAAAAACTTACTGCGTATAATAAAATTATTTAAAGGCTGAAGTGATCCGAGATGAAACACCCTCAGCCAAATAACCTCGTAGTCATAACCATATTCATTTCGTATTAAGACCTTATCCTGGCGCTTTACCTGATCCCTGCATTTCACCCTATCCTCGAATTTCAACGGATGGCTTCTTTTTTTTTCTCAATTTGAAGACAGAAAACTTTCGAATTAAACCGGTCACACCATCAGGAAGCAGCAATACGACAACCACCACCAGACCACCCATGATCAGGAGGCGATATATCCCCATGGGTCTTAATAGTTCATTGGCTGTAACCGTGAAAACCGCACCAATGACAACACCAGGATATTGGCCAATCCCCCCCACGACAATCATAATCAGCAGAACCGTAAATACTTCCATACTTAACATTCGAGTCGACAATATACCGACATAGTGCACATAAAGCGCCCCAAATAAACCTGTAATAAAAGAGGTGATACCAAATACTAAAAGCTTATATTTAAAAGCGCTGACGCCTAAACTTGCGGCAAAATCTTCTGAATCTTTCAGGGCCAGAAAGGCTGTTCCCCAATGGCTTTTTAATATCACCACGATGACAGCACTGCAAATAAGCGTTAACACAAGTGCAAAATAAAAAAATGGAATCAGTTCAGATGAACTAAGATCCATGCCAAACAAATGGATCGGAGGAACGCTGATAATGCCACGGGATCCGCCTGAACCGATGGCTTTACCAAGTGGGCCTTTAAGAAATGGCTCCAATGCGAGTTGAAATGCAAATGTAACCAGCGCAATATAGGGTCCCGCAAGTTTCAGGCAAGGCAACCCGATGATTACCCCGATAATGGCCGTAATCGCTCCAGCCATGAAAATTGATACGATCGGTGGCACATTCAATGATACCGAAAGTATGGCAGATGAATAGGCACCGATGACATAGAAAGCCACCTGGCCAAATGAAAATATACCGGCATATCCCATGATGAGATCCCAGCATGAGGCGACAATAGACCATATCAAAATCATGGTCAAAATCCTCATAAGAATTGAGCTGTCGCCTAGAAATATCGGCAGAATACCGATAAAACCATACGTAACCGCAAGAATTGTGACCATCCCTTTAGTATTCATAATTTTATTCTCTTCCCATCAAGCCCTGGGGACGAAATGCCAGGGTTATTAAAAGTAATGTTAAAACAGCGACTTCGATATGGATCATCCCAAGATAATATCCAACAAAGGCTTCCAGCATTCCGATAATAAGCGCCGCATAGAGACTGCCCTTGATCGACCCCATACCGCCAAAAGCAGTTATTACCCACGCCTTAATCATTATGCCGGTGCTGGCTTGTGGATTAACAAAATTTTTCTGGCTGAGTAAAATCCCGCCAATACCCACCATAATTGTTGAGATAGCAAATGTGGCAGCAAAAACACGATCTTTAGGTATACCGACTATCTGGGCACCGATAGGATTTTGGGCAACCGCCTGTACGGCCATCCCAATACGGGTATTGTTTAACATCCAGGCAAAACAAAGCAAACCTGTGATGGATAATATGAAGATGACAATGTCCTGGTTCATGAATGCAAACGGTCCGATGTCTATGGTACCTTCTACGATATCGGGTAATGATTTGAGCCGTGGACCAAATATGGCAATATATCCAATATCCAGAAAGAGCGACAACCCCAAAGTTAACATCATTGCTTTCATTTGCCAGTCAGATCGCTTTCTTAGCGGGGATATTAGCACTTTTTCCAGGAAGAACCCCACAATAAAAAGAAAGGGAATAGCGGTAAGGAAAACAGTGTAATATCCACCCTTTATGCCCATGGAAACCAGAAGGGTCCAGGCAAAATAACCGCCCATGGTATAAAAAGACCCGTATGCAAAATTAAAGGCTTTTGTTACACCGTAGACAAGCGCTAAGCCAATGGCCATAAGCGCATAAACCGACCCATTTAATAATCCGCTGATAATAATATCAATAATCTCTATAAACATCTGGTGTCCTCTCCCCCGGATTAGCAGGTTCAACCCGCGATATGTTCTTCCTGATTTTTATTTTTTCTGCACGATCACATTCCCAAAAAGATTTCCTTTAGATTGTCATTGCTCAGTGCATCGTCTTTGTTGCCCTCAAACGTTATATGCCCCTCTTCCAATACATATAGTTTATCCGCAAGATCCGTTATCTGGGGAATGTTCTGCTCGACTACCAGAATGGTTTTACCCTGTTTGTTAATCTCCTTGATAATCCTTGCAACCTCTGTCCTCAGGTTTGGCTGTAGACCCAATGCAGGCTCATCAATGGCCAGAAAATCAGCATTTGACATCAATCCGCGAGCGATGGCCAACATCTTGGCCTCACCCCCGCTCATGGTGGATGCAAATTGTTTTCGCCGTTCTGCCAGACGGGGAAACAGTGAGAACACCTTTTCCAGGTTTTCTTTTTCATGCTTTCGTGCATTTTTTGAATATGCACCCAATTTAAGGTTTTCCAAAGTGGACATATAGGGAAACAGTTCGCGGTTTTCAGCAATGTATGTAATCCCCAGGTTGACGATTTTATCAGATGGGAATTTAATAATATCCTGATCCTTGTATGTTATTTTGCCCCTCTTGGAGTCCACCATGCCGCAAATACTTTTTAGCAATGTGCTCTTTCCGTGGCCATTGGGCCCTAACATTACGACCACTTCCCCTTTATTAACAGTAATTGAAACGTCTTTAAGGACGTGTGCCTGTCCATAATATGCGTTTAAATTTTCAATACTAAGCATCGTGTGAATCTCCCAGGTAACATGCAATAACTTCAGGATTGGAGGTTATTTCTTCAGGGCTCCCGATACAGATTTGGGTTCCGTTTTCTATCACCAAAATTGGGTTGGCAAGTTCTGTTAAAACCTTCATGAAATGTTCAATGATGATGACGGTGATGTTAAGCTCCTGGTTGATCTTTTTTATGAGCGCTGTCATTTCCTTAATCTCAAAGGCGTTAAGTCCGGCCATGGGCTCATCAACCATCAGTATTTTTGGATTTGTGGCCATGGCGGCAGCAATCATCAGTCTTTTTTTGCCCAGCAGGTTCAATTGATCGGTTTTGTTGTGGCGTTCTTCTTGTAGACTGGCAAAAGAGATCATTTTGTCAGAATAGCCGGAGTCGTATTTGCCGGTGTTGCCGAAACGGCAGCCTAGGTTAACACTTTCTTCCACTGTCATACTTTCAAAAATCTGAGGAATTTGAAATGTTCTTGAAATCCCAAGACGGGCGATTTTATGTGTGGGGAGGCCGGAAATATTCTTGCCGTCAAACTCAATAATGCCATCAAACTTATAAAATCCTGTGATGAGGTTATATAAGGTTGATTTACCTGCACCATTAGGCCCTGCAATGCCAAATACCTGGCCCTTGGCGACATCAAAGCTCAAATCGTTTACTGCGGTGAGCTCACCAAATTTTTTGGTGACATTTTTTACTTTAAGCATGCTTATTTCTCCTTGACGTCATCTAAATTCCCAAGGGCTTTCTCTTTAATGCAATCTTGCAGCAGAACATAATGATATGAGCATAAAGAGAGCGCTTTCAAGGGTTCTCCTGCTGCAATTTCCTTTGCCGTGTTGATCCAGTTTTCAATGGTTTTTTTGCGGTATTTCGGGCTGTCATACAACAGTGAATCATAAGATCCGATACTCACCTGGATGGTGCCTTTAATCCATTCAAAGGCAAGATTTTTTGTCATTTTTGCCAAAAGAAGATTCATTTCCCGGTCAATTGATTTTATTTTTTCTATATCCGGGTCATCCGATTCATTGTTTAACTCTTGTAGGCTGAGAGCCATTTGAACCAGTTTTTTCTTTTCTTCATCGGCTCCCCGGGTCGACGCCAGTATGACTTCCGACTGATCAATTGCATCCCGGAATTCAACCAGTTGGTCCAGGGGAACCATATTCTGCTTCAGCAATATAGTTAGGGCCTCACTGACACTGCCAACTTCGATTTTTTTGGCATAAGCGCCGCCCTTGACCCCTTTTTTGATTTCAAGAATCCCTTTCTGCTTCAATATTTGAAGGGCTTCCCGGATAGCGCCGCGACCGACTTTAAATTGATTTTGTAATTCCCGCTCACTTGAGAGCCGTTTTCCAGTTTCAATGTCACCGCTTAAAATGGCGGCTTCTATCTGAACGACTATCTTTTCGCAGATATTACTGCCGGTGATAGGTTTAAAACGGTTTATATTTTCCATAACCATATTTTTTTATAGTTTAATTATCATCGAATAGTTTTTCACAGGTATTAAGGGAAAAAATGCGGATTCAAAATGTGCGAGAATACAATTATTCATAAAACACTCCCTAACAGTTATGTGTTACTGTATTAACCCTAATGACCTTGGGCCTCTCTGTAATGATCATACCATTTAGATATTCTAATATAAAAAATAAAAACTAATGTCAATAGGATTAAAAAAAATAAAAAATAAATCTTGAAAGCTCGGTAAACTACGGTATAATACAACCCGATTCAATATTATGAACAAAATGCCAAATACATAAACAGACCTATATTTGGCCAAATGGTAGGACTATATAAAGACCAAATAATACGCTTGTTCGATTCTATGCAATGCTAATTTCAGTTCAAAAGAGAGCAGACTCGTGGGAAATTTACCCTAAATCTTTAATGGAACCCTACATTGGTTAGTTTGAGCATATTGCCTGTTCCTTCAAGTTAATGTTGAAGTTGAACACAATTCTTGTATCACATAGTATGTAATAGGTAATTAAAAGGCATAGCATAGCAGTTTTTGAAAAGCAAGAAAAAAGGGGGGTTTACATAGTACATAATATGTGATATTTTCAATCCATAAACTCAAAATTGTACCAGGAGATTGCCATCAAAACCTATATTCATACAAATTTTGACAAATGCACCGGGTGCAGTATCTGCCAGCTTGCATGTTCCTTTGACTTGTTTAAAGGATACAACCCTCGCCTTGCTCGGTTGACCATTAAAAGTAAAAAAGAAAATCTGTATCACCTGCCGGTGGTCTGCAACCAGTGCGAGAATGCCTATTGTATGAATGTGTGTCCGGTAAAGGCCATTAACAGAAGTGACGAGGGTATCGTCGCAATCGACCCGGACAAATGCATTGGCTGCGGGCTCTGTGCCCAATACTGCCCCATTGAAATGATCTTTATAAATCCTGAAACAAAAAAAGCCTATAAATGCGAGTTGTGCCAGGGGGAGCCTTTGTGCGTTGAGGCATGCCCCACAGGAGCCCTTGAACTGGTCCATGGAGAAGTGAGCGATGGGAGAAAGATTCAATGACTGAAGCCTACACAAACAAATTGCTGATGATTGATTTGTCCTGTTCATCCTTTGAAATTATTCCACTCTCTGACAGCCTGAAACAAATGTTTCTCGGCGGTAAGGGATTTGGCGCAAAGCTTCTCGTTGACATGGTTCCCCCTGGCACCGACCCATTGGGTCCCGATAATTATCTCATGTTTATGACCGGTCCTTTAACCGGAACCATGGCCCCTGCCATGCGGGGATGTGTGGTGACCAAATCCCCTTTGACCGGTATTTTTTTAGATTCATATTTTGGGGGCAATTTTTCTCCGGAAATTAAGTATGCAGGCTATGACGGGATTCTTATTAAAGGAATTGCCAAAAAGCCTTCCTATATATGGATAGACGATGACCGGGTGGAAATCCGGGATGCAAAAGGCATTTGGGGAACAGATACCCTTGAGTCCAACCGCCTGATTAAACAGGAACTGGGAGATGAGAGCATCAAAATTGCCGGCATTGGCCAGGCCGGGGAGAACCAGGTGCACTA
>JASJGP010000241.1:0-5222 GCA_033791485.1 Desulfobacterales bacterium
GGATCTGTTATGAAAATGGGAGACAGTCATCGTATTGACTCAAGAATAATAGAGGTGGAGACCGGTATTATTGTCAGTGCGGAAAGAAGAATCTGTAAAGAAAATCTAATGGATATAAGCAGTAATATAGCTGACATGACGGCAGCATTGGCAAAGAAATTTTATAAACAGAAATGATTTAAAGAGAAAAGCCAGCTGCTTTCTATAAAAAATTCCAAATTAACGCGGTAACGCCAACAATCCAGCAATAAGGTGCAAAATAATATAATTTGCCCCTCTTGACAATGTGCAGCAGCATTTTCAGTGATATATATCCTATGATTGCCGCCGAAATGGTTCCCACGAAAATCACTGTTGCTGAAATCGAGGTGCGGCCTATAGATGAATCAAATCCGAGTATAAGCGCACCAAGAATAGCAGGAATAGACAAGAGAAATGAATAGCGCCCGGCAACTTCTCTATCGATTCCCATAAAAAGTGCAACTGAAATAGTTGACCCGGACCGCGATATGCCGGGAAGGATCGCCAACCCCTGTGTAAGACCGATAACCAGAGCATCTTTAGCAGTAAAACGGCCGATGGGTTTGCCGGTGGGGTTAAGATATCTAGTAAACCACAAAAATGAGCCGGTTATAACAAGCATGATACCCACGATCCAGACAGCACCGAAGATCTGGTCTGCCACCTGGTGAAATAAAATTCCCAACAGTGCGGTGGGAAGTGTGCCTATAACAATTAAAGCGGTAATTCGCACCTGTTCATTTATTCCATACAAAGATTTACACCCACCGGCAGCTTTTGCCAGGCCCGGCAAATGGATAAGCGTCATAAAAATGGTTTTAATCTCCTGGAAAAATACAATACAAATTGCTATCAGGGTTCCTATATGCAGACAGATATCAAATAGAAGTTCCGGTTCTTTGAAGCCAAGAAGATTCTGGAATAATACAAGGTGGCCGGAGCTGCTTACCGGTAAAAATTCAGTTAAACCCTGAATAATGCCTAAAAATATTGCTTGTAACGGTTCCAATAAAACACCTAACCCACTATGCGTCTTAATACCTCATTAGTATGTAACAGATAAATTTGATCAATTCGTAAAAAGTCTGATTTTGACGAAACCGTCAAATTTGTTGGATGAGTCAATACCATCCCTGCCTGCCCGACAGCAAGAAAAAATAAAAAAAAGAAAATTTTAATTTTGCCGTATTGTGCATATGAGATGAATTTTCTTGACATAGTTATGAGTATTATCTCATAATAAAATTAGTGCATGGTTCCTATCTATTACATTAAATACGTTGGAACAGAACTTCTTTCTAATTTTTAAAATGCAGGTAAAAATATATGAAACTTAAAGTACTGGTTGACAACAACACTATCATTGACAGGTATTTTCTCGGTGAACCGGCAGTTTCTTATTTTATAGAAATTAATGGAACTCAAATTTTATTCGATACAGGATATTCCGACATTTTTATTACAAATGCGATAAAAATGGGGATTGACCTGCTTGATTTGGATCTGATCGTCCTGTCCCACGCACACCTGGATCACACCTGGGGACTTCAGCATCTTATTCAGTATTTTGCAGAGGCTAAATTTGAGAAAAAACCACATAAGCGGCCTGCTCTAATCGCTCACCCATCAATCTTTTATTCTCGAACAATGCATGGGATAGGTGAAATCGGGTGCCTGATTTCCAAAGAAAAGGCTATGGAACATTTCGATATCAAGCTTAGTCAAGAACCGGTTTGGCTACATCCAAAACTGGTTTTCCTCGGAGAAATTGAACGAACACTTCCCTTTGAAGCTAAATATCCCATCGGAAAAATTCATTATACAGATGGAGAAAAGGACGATTTTTTACTGGATGATTCGACGCTTGTACTTAAATCGTCCGAAGGATTGGTTATCATCACAGGATGCGCCCATGCAGGTATTTGCAACACAGTGGAATATGCCATGAAAGTCTGTGGAGAGAAAAGGATAGTCGACATTATCGGCGGATTTCATTTGCTCGACCCGCCGGAAGATCAACTATCCGAGACAGTCCGATATTTTAAAAAATGGCGACCCTCCAAGGTCCATGCCTGTCACTGTACGGACCTTCATTCAAAACTGGCTCTGTCCGGTGTGGTTGCCCTGAAAGAGGTCGGTGTCGGACTCGAGCTTTTATACCGGGACTAACAGAAGATAAACTTCGCTGACCTGTATCGTAAACTTACATGGTCCTGAAATCGGAAAATTTTAAGAATAAACAGGCAGCTGACATCAATATCTACAGGCTGTCTGTTTCAACTTGATCAACCAGATCAAGAGAGATGCTTAAAGCCGGTTCTTTGAACCGGACTTTCAAAGCGGATTGAAGCATTTCAAGACTAATAACCTTATTGAGTTTTGCAAGGATAGACAGAGATGCCAGTGCCCGGTCCTGGGATTTTATTCCCTGGGCTTTAAAGTCTATATTCATTACTTTAGCCTTACAGGAAGGAATCTTTACTTCCGGAAGCTGGAGGATTAGGGTTTTTTCATTTAGAGTATCAAAGAAATTTTTTCGACGCTCCACGCCTTCCTGGCTTAAGGCCACGATTACATCAGGATTCAAGATTCCGGTAAAGCCGATTTCCTCCGAAGAAAGAACAAGCTCGCTGATTGAATGGCCTCTTAGCACGGTGATAGGATAGTCATTTTTCTGTGTCGCATTCAACCCTGCAGACAGACCTGCTAAACATAAAATCTCTCCGGCGGTTACAATCCGTTGACCTGCACTGCCAAGAATAATTACTTCCTGCCGAGCGGTATTCAAAGGAATGAGCGAAGCCTCAATTGTTACAGGGGCATTAACCGATTTCCGGCTTTCTGCCAGTTCTTTATAATGTTGGCTATATTCTTTTCTAACGTTTCCTGAAACTACTCCTTTCTTTGGAGCCAGATCGGAAATAGATTTGTCGATATCTTTTGGTGTAAGTTTATTTCGTTTTGTAAATCGTCCGGGACATATTCCCCACATATCAATCAAAGAAAAGCCGTTAAACCGAATTGCCTTTTCAATTTCTTGGGCAAGATCTTTTCTGTAACTTGAGCAGCGGGCAGCATATGCGATCCCTGCCGCAGAGGCAACTTCACAGACATCAAGCGGACGTTCAAGCTGGTTTAAAAACCCTGACCCGACTTGTGCTTCTGTTGGAGTGGTTGCAGAACACTGGCCCCCCGTCATTCCGAAATTAAAGTTGTTTAAAACCAGTAAGGTCAAGTTAAGGTTCCGGCGACAGGCAGCTAAAAGGTGAGCGCCACCGATGCCAAGGCCCCCGTCTCCCATGGTAACGACGACATTTAACTCAGGTCGGGAGAGTTTCAGCCCTGCGGCATAAGTCAGGGCGCGGCCGTGAAGACCATGAAATGCGTGTGTATTAAAAAATGTGTCAAAAAGTCCGGAGCAGCCGATATCGCTGACCATGACAATCTGATCACCTTGAATGTTCATATTCAGGAATGCTTTATCAAGGGCATGGGCAACACGTTCATGGGAGCAACCAGGGCAAAAGACCGGAGGCCTGCTTTTATTTAACAAACTAGACATTGCTTATTACCTCCTTTATCCGATCAGGATAAATCAGGCTGCCATCCATCTGCCCATAGAACTTTATCTGTTTTTCCGGCAGAATGCGCTCTATTTCACGAACATACTGTCCAAGATTCATCTCTGCAACGACAACATGTTTAAAATTTTTGGCTTTTTCGCGGATCAGGTCTTCAGGGACAGGCCAGAGTGTCTTGAGAACAAGGTGAGATACCGATGTGCCTGCCTGTTTGAGATCCTCACAGGCTGCCCGGGCCGCGCGGGTGGTGATTCCGTAGGTAATAAGCAGAGTGTCCGAATTTTTGTTAATGTATTCTTCATAAAAAGAAAATGAGTTTACTGCTGAAACCAGCTTTTTTTTCAACCGGTTTTGATTGTCGGCTATCTCATTAGAGTTCGTTGTAATATACCCATCCGGGCCGTGAGTTGAAGAAGTCTGGCGTACAGGTACATCGCCGCCTATGGGAAGAAAATCGGGTACCATCCGGCCGTCAGCAACATCAAACGGAAGAAAGGGTTTTCCTTCCAAAGGAGCAAGCCGTTCATTTATATCTGGTCTTTTAATGCTTTTAAGGTCAATACTCTCGCGTGTCATTGCGATTTCCTTGTTAGATGCAATGAATACCGGACATCTGAATTCTTCAGCAAGATTGAAGGCATGCATGGTCAGTAAAAAGCAGTCTTTCACATCAACCGGAGCTAATACGATTACAGGCAACCCGCTGCTGTTGCCCCAGCGCATAAAATTAATATCTCCGTCTGCACCACGGGTGGCGGAACCCGTGGAAGGTCCCAGCCTCTGAACATCTACAATTACAATCGGTATTTCACTTCCTATGGCAAAAGAAATCTGTTCGCTGTACAAGCTGATACCCGGCCCAGAAGTTGCTGTCATGGCTTTCAATCCGGCCATGGAAGCTCCAAGGCAATAGCCGATTGAAGCTATCTCATCCTCACCTTGAAGACATATCCCGCCTGAAGGAGGCAACAGATTAAGCATGGTATTAAAAATAGTTGTAGCAGGTGTAATCGGATAACCGGCAAAGAACCGGCAACCTGCCTCTTTTGCTCCCCAGGCAATTGCTTCATTTCCCTCTAAAAAAGATAAAGCCATTTTTTAACCTTTTTCCATCAAGCTGAAAAATAAAAGACGAAAGAACGAAAACACGATAAAAATTAACTTCATGTAGACAAAAAATCAAAAAGTGTCAAAGGAAAAGATTAGAGTAAACACATTTGGAAAAATAAATGGCGGGCCATGCAAAGGGACGTAACATTAGATCAAAGTATCGTAACTTTTGCTTGAGTGATAAAGGTTAATTATTTGTGGATTTTCCGGAGTGGATAAATTTTAACTGTGCCACCATCAGCCTATGATTTTCAGCCAATTTTGTACTTCAATGAGAGTTATTATAAGGAAAGGAATAAATATGCACTTCAAATCTTTCTGGTTAATGATAGTGTTCGCTTTATTTTTTTTGAGCTGTTCGGAAGACCCAATCACTGCATTTCAAAATGTTAATCTTGTTCCTATGACCGATGAAAAGATAGTTAAAAACCAAACTATTTTAGTCAAAGGAAAAAGAATCATTGAAATTGGCTTATCAAGTGAAACGACCATACCGGTAAATTCGAAAAT
>JASJGP010000242.1:0-3889 GCA_033791485.1 Desulfobacterales bacterium
TTTTCATGCATACATTTGTAAGAGGAGCCATTTTTAATTTGGAGGTTAATGCTCGTATGGGGAAACCATTCAAAAAACGCAAGAATCATTCCAAAAAATTTGACTATTAGATAATACAAGAGATATCAAAGGGTTAAACAATAAGTGATTCATACTGATCAAGAGGGCACCCTAAACTGTGCATTTTTGTGGACACTATGGTTGTTTTTTTGTGAACGATGAAAATCGACAACTATATGAAAATAGAACAGATATTTGCCGATCAAGCTCTTTATACCGCTTTTCAAAAATAAGTTCCGAAATACGGAAGGCTGGTATAAGTGGTTGTATAAAAAAACGTTCGAATAACGGAACGTTTTTTTGACAACCGCTTTATATCCCCGCCCCTTGATATTCATGCCCGACGACATTATTTTATAACGGCCTCTATCTCCCAAAGCCTTGATTAACCCCATATGGGAAGTTGAGTTCTCGACAGCACCGGTGAATTTCGTTGGTAAAATCCCATGCTTTAAGGCAGATCGTTTTCTTTTAGACGTTCCTTGGATTTTTGCTATCCGATGCAGCTGTTTTTTAGAAAGAGGTACTTCAAAAGAAACTATAGAAATGGTTATAAAGCCATTTCTTGGGAGACGCATAATGACAATCACTCAGCGGTACTGTCTATTCGGACTCTGCTTAATAGCCCTGGTTATGTCGGTAAACACTTCCGGCGCCTATAATGATATCCATGTCCCGCTTGATGACGAATCCCAGGAAATCATCACCAGGGGCGTTTTAAATAAGCAGATCACCATTGTGCCTCAATTGAATAAATTGAATTTCGGATTGGGAAGATATGATGGTGTCAGCTTTTATTTTAAAAAGTCGCTCAACAAAATATTTTTCCAGGATCAAACCATAGAGGCCACGATCACCGGGATTGAATTCGAGGACATGAAAATAGCCCTGGATTTATTTCATCCGGTTCTCGGTGGTGGCACCCTTCAGTTTGTTTTCGACCAGGACCTTCTTTCCCGGGTTACCGGTGAAAACCTTCTGAGAATATTGCTCACCTCCCTTGGGGATGAAAATAACCTGTATGTGTTCGCTGATTCGGAAAGTAAAATTTTCCATTTATATTCCTACCTGCATGCCAAGGATGAAGGCAAATTGATACGGATGACCATAGAAGAGGCCCGGCGGCAAGGCTTTCGTGAGTGTGCTTTTTGCTTTAAAAAGATGCTCTATCTTCCTGACCTGGCGGTTGAGATGGAGATTAAAAGAGAATGGTCGGAACTTCTTCACGATTATGAACCCCTGATGGACGGATCCGCTCGCCAGGCTGACCTAAGCAATCTGGGCAAAAGAATCCTGCGGAACTGGCCTGTTGCTCTGCTCGGCTATGATTACGCCTTTCATCTGATCAAAAGTAGCGAAATGAATGCGATTGCCATTCCAACCGGTAAAATTGTTGTATCCACCACTTTGCTTGAGGCCCTTGAAAACGAGGAAGAACGGGAAGCACTGTTGTCACTGGCGATAGCCCATATCGAACTGCGCCATTCGCTGCGACAGTATCAACTGCAACTGTCCGCCAGCCAGAATTCTGATGCCATGAAAAGTCTGGTGAAAGCCGCCGGGTCGGTAGCCGGTATGTTTCCCGGCGGCAGTCTGGTCGGCACCCTTGGCTCTTTATCGTTTAATGCATCGGTTGGCGCCCAAAAATCGATATCAGGATTTGACGAGGACTTTGATAGACAGGCAGACGCCATGGCGGCGCTGTACTTCGATCTTTATCATGAGAGTAGAGAAAACCTCAGTGCATTGATAAAAAAAATGCAATTAGCACAGATGACCGAGAATTTGCATCCGGAATTTGGAGATGGGCAAAAGGAGTTATATTTTAATGATCGAATCAAACGCGTGGAAAATATAAAATTTTTGTATTTCCCAGACGAAAATAGCTTTGTTTTCAAGAAGGAAAATCAACTGCCGGTTCAACTGGATTTAATATATCAAAGTATCATAGAAAATGAGTGTAAACTAGTCCTTTATATTAACGACAGGTCTTTATTGTCCGATTTCAGGAAATTTAACGGCGGAAAAACCATTTCAATTTTAGTGCAGGATAAAAATGGAACTCAGAAATTTAACCTGTTAGAAAAATTTACCACCGAAGATCTGTGGGGGGCTAGCCTGACATTCGGGGCTTCCGGGAAGAAAAATAGACATTTTATCCGGGATACTAAAAGCATCAAACTGGAATTGACCCGTCCGGGGAAAGCCGGCGACAGACGTGAAGAGCTGATCGTGGAGCAATTCATGTTTGTCAGAGGTAAGCTGGAATACTAGAAGCTATCTCATCGCACACAAAAAATTCCCATTGAACCTGGAGCGCACTTGCTGTTATAGAAAAAAGAATTTTCCGTCATTCGTTCGGTTAAAGGATTTTTTTCGAACCCCAGGAATTAGACCTAGAAGTGGCTGCAAAACCACTTCTAGCAAAAAGGAGATTTGCAGATGAATCTCGGCCATCCTTTTGTATGGCTGTCAGCATCCGGGCAAAAACGTGCATTTTTAGGGATTTTTGTTTTTACCCTGGCAACCATGATGTGTATGAATATCATCGGTCACCCTCTGGTCAACGAAACTGCCCCCCAGGGGATTGTCTCCTTTGAATTTGCCGGGACATTCGAGATTGCGCAACGCATGATGGCATCCTGGGGCGAAAAAGGCCTGATATCCGCCGGATTGAGCCTTGGTTTTGACTACCTTTTCCTTGTTGTCTATGCCATTTGTATTGGATTGGGCTGTGTGCTGGTGGCCCGCGCTATGCAATACAGAGTAAAGATACTTTTGCCAATCGGGGCCCTTTTGGCGTGGGCTCAGTTTTTAGCTGCCTTCCTGGATGCCATCGAGAATTATGCACTCATTCGGGTGCTGCTCGGGTCGACTGAAAACATTTGGCCCGCGCTGGCACGCCTGTGCGCCGGCCCCAAATTTTTGATTGTAACGGCCGGGCTTCTCTATATAATTTTTGGGCTTATATTGATTTTCATCGTTAAAGCAAAAAGGCCCCATGGAAATCCTAACTGACTTTCCTGGAGCGTAATCGTTATGACTATGGGACTTTTGGCTTTTTTCGATATTGACAATACCCTGATTCAAAGTTCCAGTGGGCATGTCGAGGCGTTGCTGCTGTCCATCGCGGAAGTTTACGGGCTGGCGGCGCGTATTGATGTCATCAATTATCACGGCATGACGGACCAGGAAATAATTACCCGAATATTGGAGAAATATGAGATTGATAGAGCCACTATCAGATCACGCCTGACAGATTGCATGGAAAGCATGCCGCGCAAATATGATGAGATCTTAAAATCCGAGAAGATCGTTATAATGAAAGGCGTATTTACAGCCGATCAATTAATATCGGCCGGTGCTGAAAAAGTTATTCCTGACTTAAAGGATGCGGATGGTATTTTGCAAATGCTGCTAAAAACAAATTTACAATAGTTGATTTTAATCTTCATCGATTTTTTTTGACTGACGGAAAGCGACAACGATGCGGTAGGCAAACCCGAAGACGATAGTTCCGCTGATAAGAATAATAAAATTAGCGGAAAAAAAGGTCATGATAAAGATAAAAGGGTCATTGAGATCATAGGACGAGATAAGCAGTTGGATGCCGTAATACAAGAAAAAGGCTCCTATTAATATCAAAACTACGTGTTGGATCCACCAGAATATAATAGACATGAAGGCCTCTTATCTTGGGGTGTTATCTGTTATGAATATGTTCGTCCTTTAACGGCAAAGTACCCGCTGTATATTCCCCCCAGTACCACAAACGGCAATGGAAGTTCCCATAGGATTTGTCTGGTGGCCCCGACGAGCTCCTTAAGTG
>JASJGP010000243.1:0-4033 GCA_033791485.1 Desulfobacterales bacterium
TGGTTCGTGCGCCATGGCACGGGCCATAGCTACACGCTGTCGTTCTCCAACCGAGAGTTGCATAGGGTATTTTTGCAGATGACGTTCAAGCCCAAGTTTAACCGCCAGCTTTTTAACCGCTTCTTGCGCAGGTTGACCCAGTCCAAACAAGCTTAAACCGATATTGTCGTAAACGGAAAGAAAAGGCAACAATCCTCCGGTTTGAAGTACATATCCAATAGAACGCATGCGTGCTTGGGCTAATTTATTCATATTCTTCTGTCTCCATGCTTCAGCCACATTCAGGCGCTTGTGGTCTAAAGTAACGAATGTAAATTCCTCTACATTGTCCGGTCGCAAGACCATCGCCAGCAAATCCAGCAAGGTGCTTTTCCCACAACCGCTAAAACCGACAAGGGCTACCTTCTCTCCTCGGTGAATGGTGAGCTTTGGCACAGTCAGATCAAATCCCTGTTCGCTGGGCCAGCTTTTCGTTACCCCGGAGAGTTGAAAAACAACCGGGCTTTGATTCTCAGATTTGTTTGAAGGTTCGATGCATTTATCCATTTCAACAGCCTGATTATTTTTGTCAGACAAGATTTGCTCCCAATCGGGTAGTTTATGGCATCATGCTTAAAGGTACGCGGTAATACGTTTCCCCCGGATCCGTTGCTCCGAAACTAACCCAATTATCCACATCATCATGGTATTGTTGATATCTCTTTATTTTTGACTTTAAATCATCAATGAGTGCTTGTTGTTCCCCAACGCTCATCCTATACCAGTCTTCCTCTGTCAGACGCATGATACTGCTGCGATAGGGTAGATCATCCAAAAATTCCCCGATCAACCCCAATTGGCCAAGATCCTGGTAAGGCTTTGTGCTGAATAAAGAGGGGTCCCTTGATATCTGGGCAGCAGCCGACAAGATACCTTGAAAAAAATCTCTGGCACCGGTCCGTTTAGTCCTCTGTGCCTGATCTAAAATTATCTTTAGCCGCTGATGAAGATCGCTGAGTTGATTTTTTGTCAGCAGAACGGTTACACTAAAGGACGGAACGTCTGGCTGTGTCAGATCCATGTCTGAGACCCAAGAGGTGATTACTTGCGGTGCCTGAACGTTACCTCTTTTGCCTAAATATTCGAGTTGCATAGAATATCCTAAAACAGCAGCTTTATGCTCTGCATTGGCCACAATATCTCTGGAAATAGAGGCTTGCTTGTCCGGCATTGGTAGACGCTTACCAACGCTTGTAGATCGCACCAACTCGACCATTTGTCCCGCAACGCCCTCAACCACACGGCCAAATGTCTGCACGCCTAATTCAGTTCTGCTCGCGTCAATAGGCACATACAAATCACCAATCGTAGGATCTAATTGCCCAGTTAAAGCCCTGTATTGTGTCTCGGCATAATGAAAATTATTAATTCTTTTCCCCATGGGAGTCTTAATATGCAAAACAAAGACTTTTGCGCCATGAGCAGTTGCAATATCAGCGACCTCAGTCTCGTTCATTCCGGTGGAGGAAAATGGATCATCGTTACGAATGGCACCGGCATCTGTAATAAGAAAAATGAGCCGCGACTGGTACGGTTTCCAATTGAGTTCTTCAATTGCTGTTTTAAGGCCAGCCAAGGCATCCTCGTTGAAGGAATGTGTGGATACCTTAGCTTCCTCTACACCGGCTAATTCCTGCTCGAAGGCCATTCGTTGAGTTCCATCTTTAATGTCCGAAATAACTTTGCTGACATATTCAATCGAGGGGGTTTTTTTAATGCTGCTGCGAAATGCAACCAAACCAAATCCAACCTTTTCTGATAAACCGGATTCATCAATCGCATCATAGATTCTACGAACCGCCTTTCTAGTGCGTTCGATGTATGGTTTCATGGAAATTGTCGTATCAATAACGAAAACTATAGCGGTACGCAATTCAGGATTGCCTGGCAATTCCCATGATCCCGGATCGATAGATGCAACTTCAAGAAATTTTACGCCCTCAAAGAGTTCCACTGTTTGAAATATTGGCATCAGATAAAATCGCTGTCTCGAAACAGCTTCTTCCTGGGGTTCCACTGCCAGGATTGGAAATTTATCCGCTCCAGATAGCCTGCCTGATTGAAAATCGGTAAAATTTGAGGTTAATTGGTTAACCTGTTCTCCCGGAGAAGCAGAACCGGCAACTTGTTCGAGAGATTTTAGATTATTAAAAAATAAAACAGGTTTCCGGCCGGACCTTTCCGTGAAAATAAGCGTCAAAGATTGCCGCCATTCTGATGTGAAATCTCCAATAATCCAACCGCTAACCTTGCAATTGCTTGATGGTCCAACCTTTAACCATTCACTATCGCCAACATATTTCCGCTTATATATGTAAAACACCGTAAACGGCTTCAGATTTGTTTGAACCAGTGGGGATGCTTTATCAGCGGAAATATAAAGATTCGCTCCCGGGTGGCTGATAACACGCTGAAACAAAGCTTTTTTATTAGGAATAAGAAGAGGCTTGCATTGCTGCGCAACAGAATTGTTTGTCCAAAGGAAGATTAGGCTAAAATTAATGATTATAGACATAGGAATGGCTATGTATCGGCCAACTGATCTGCTCATTATTTGTTGTCCTTTCAAAACGAGGATCTTAACGCCAATTCTTTAAAAGTAGACTAGCATCCCTGGATCCTTGCTTAGCTTGTGCTTCAACCCACCGGTGAAGTCTGTTCAGTTGTATCTGGGTGTCTTGTCCACCATCAGATGCTTTTTTATACCATTCATAAGCAATTTCCGGATTTTTTCGAATTGTACCACTAGGCGTTTCATCGGTAGGATCATAGTAACGCGCTACTAGCTCAGATGCTGCTGCATTTCCTGAATCAGCAGCATATTCTAGAAATAGAAATGCTGCATCAGCCCTTTCCGGACTTTCAGGCAAGGACTTTGCTAGTACGACTGCATCTTCAGGGGTTATTCCCTCTCGTAATGCCTTCCTTGCTTGCTCCAGAGCCGGGGCATCGGGTTGGTAAGAAGGTGGTGGAGGTGGCTCTATCGCTATTTTTTGGGGGGGGAGATTTGCCATGCGCGGTAATGCGAGTCTTTCAGCCTTCTTTCCGGTTGAAACAGATTTATCGGGTTCTCGAAAAATAAAATATCCGCCCATAGTTATGATAGAGGCAGCTAATATAAAGGCTATTAAAATGACCCAAAACCGATTGTTTCCCGAAATTGCCAATATTTTCTCCTATTCTGATAATTTTACATAAAATCTGAGTCTTTGATTCAGTATAAGGGAACGGAATACATTATAGCGGCTCTTCACAACCTGTCTGATTTCATCAGGTATCATTTATTATACCTTTTGGGGGTGCCTTGCTAATATATTTATTTCCAGGGGGGCGCTTACTCTTTGCGATACGCATGTCATATCACAACTTCGGATTTAACAAAATGCTAAATCATTAAAACACAATAAATAGTGTTCTGCCATTTTCGGGTTGAGTTATGGGTTGCGCATGACAAACCTATACTTGATGGAATCGTAAAAAGTCGTTCTAATGACTGGATACCCGCCTTCGCGGGTATGACGACTTTTGTATATGTCTGATATTAATTACTTTATTGTCATTCCCGCGAAGGCGGGAATCCAGAAAAACAGAGGATTTCGACACAGGGAGGAACGAATTGTAAAGGAGATTGGTTGGTTGCGCGGGAGACATTGCATGAAAGCAAGACGGTTAACACTTGCTACAAATATTCTCGACTATGCAAAGGATCGAGATGCGGGAGAACGCCCTGGTGTTGTATCCTATTCCAATGACCAAAACAGGTTTGATATTTTGAATTTCGGTCATTGTGATTTGTTTGCTATTTGTGCTTTGTAATTTGGAATTTACGAATTAAGGCGTATCTTCGACATTCCAACTGCCTTCATTTGGGAGCCGGCTTTTGAATACCCAGTTTCTTCATACGGGCGCGCAGCGTATTGACATGCATCCCCAAAATTAAAGCCGCGCTGTCTTCACCCCCGATCCGCCAGTTCTTGGCGTTCAGAACCCGCAG
>JASJGP010000244.1:0-10515 GCA_033791485.1 Desulfobacterales bacterium
GTTGCCCCAGGTTGGGACATCAAATCTACTTCTCGTATTGCCGCATCGAAAACAACGGTCTGCCCTGTTTTAAAACATTTGACTGCTGGTACCAGCACTTTCAGGTGGAAGAATTTCTTAAAAAAGAACTTTCTGAAGAAGAGTGGAAAAAGATTTCCGGCAAGCAGGTTAAACCCAAAGTCCTTTCCCTGTTGGAAATGATCGAACAGGCCAAGAAATCAAAGCAAAATAAAGAATCATAATGCGGTAAGAATTTTCGCAGGGAACCGACGCCAATCTGCTACAAATATTTACTTCTATCCTTCATAAAATCCCTGTAGATCCTGTAGTGTTCCGTCCTTTCATAATCGATTGTCTTTACAGGTGTATCATCGAAGCTGTAAATTGTAGCCCCCGGACATGCCATTAAAATAGGTGAATGCGTTGCAATGATAAACTGGGCATGTCCAGCCTCGCTGTTATCCTTAAGTACCTGAAGCAATTCAAGCTGGCTCTTTGGTGAAAGCGCCGTTTCCGGTTCATCAAGAAGATAAAGCCCCCTGAACTTGTAGCGTGCTTTGAAAAACGACATGAGAGATTGCCCATGCGACTGTGTCATCAGCGATTTCCCGCCGAAATATTCCAAAATTCCCGGATCAGAAGCAGCCCATTCATCAAGGCACTGGGCAAAATTTTTAGATATCTCTGAATCAAAATAAGATCCAGGTACTGTTCCGTTACGCCAGTGGACCGAAATGAATTTAAAAAGCATTCCTTCATAAGGGTTGGACTCAAATCGAGTTCTCTCAATACCTTCCCATATGTGAATACGGCATTTTTGTGCCAGGGCCTGCAAAAGGCTTGATTTGCCGGTACCATTTTCCCCTGTAAAAAACGTAACAGGTGAAATAAAATCCAGTTGGCAATTTTCTTGAAATACATGCAGGTTAAACGGATAGTATTCCCGGGTAGGGCATTTCTCCAAAGACAGTTCAATGCTTTTAAGATGTATCATAGGGTCTCTTATATTATAAGCCAATAAATATTGTTTATTATTTTCGCATCTGTTAGCGCCCATCCGGAACAAAAAGGTCGCGCAATCTCCGTCCTGTAAGTGTTCACAGATGCTGCAGATGTGTGTGATCGGGCGATCAGCTATAGTTTGCTATGCTGGTTGCCATGATCGCGCTCAGATGCGGTGCCTGTGGACGCTTACATATTTTCATGCAAAATTCAGGTACTAGCACAACAAATAAAGGCAACATAAGATAAAATTACTCATGGTGTCAAGGTTCAAAACCAGCAAAGACTTGTCTATCACAGTTCCTTTCGAACAAAAGGCCTGCATCGGCTGGAAAATTCAACCAGTTCATTCAGTTTTTTCCTTGCTTTGCCGGAATCAATGATCTCGCTGGCCCTTTTAATGCCGTCGTGTAAATCGACATCCATACCTGCTGCTACAAATGCAGCTGCCGTATTAAGCACTACCACATCCCTTTTTGGACCTTTCTCACCATCGAGAATATCATTTATAATCCGTGCATTTTTTCGTGCATTTCCGCCTTTGATTGACTCACGATCAGCTCTCTTCATCCCGTATTTTTCAGGTTCTATAACAAATGATTCAACCACACCATTCTTTAACCGTGAGACAAAAGTCAGGCCACATATGCTTATTTCATCGATGGTTCCCTCGCCATAAACGACAAAGGCATCTCTTGCCCCCAGGTTCAGCAAAACTTGAGCCATTTTTTCCGTCAAGGATGACTCATAAACACCCAACACATGAGCAGAAGCACCTGCGGGATTTGCAAGCGGTCCGATCAGATTAAAAATGCTTCGAATTCCTATCTCTTCTCTAAGACGTGCTACATTGCGCATAGCCCCTTGGGACAGTGGTGTAAAGAGAAAACCGATACCAACTTCCCTGATACAACTTTCAACATCGGACGTGGAAATATCCAAATTCACTCCCAGGTTTGCCAGCACATCTGCAGCTCCGAAATACATGGAAGCTGCCCTGTTTCCATACCTGGCGACTTTTATTCCTGCCCCGGCAACGACAAATATAGTAGCTGTAGAAATATTAAATGTGCTTGTACCCTCTTTACCTGTATCAATTGTATTAAGTATTGTTTCTCCTTCAACATTAATATCATCCCGATCAAGATTTAAAAGATGATTGTCAAGTTGCAATTTCAACGCCCTTGATCTCAAAGCTCTGGCAGCCCCTGTTATTTCGTCAACGGTTTCTCTTTTCATTCTCAAAGCGGTGACAAACGATCCTATCTGAGATGATGAAGCCTTTCCGTCAAACACTTCTTCCATAGTCTTTTCCATATCAGCTTCGGATAAATTGTCCCCCCTAATCACCTTTGTTATCGATTCTTTTATCATTTTCTCCTCCTTTGGTTATATTCCAAACTATAATTTTCTACCCGGATCCATCCCCATAAAAAAAGGCCGTGGGTTTTTCTGTTCCACGGCCTTTTTCAATAATTTCAAAATAAAAAACCGCGGAACCTCAAGAAAAGCGGCCCACGGTTTTTTTAATCTACAATACGTTTTTTATACTTAAACTGTTGGGCACACCTTCAACACCATGTTGCGCCAACACCAGTTGCAATGTAATTTGATGTTTCTTTTTTCTATAAAATTAAACATGATTTTTTTAAACCTTATTATAAAATAAATGTCAACAGATAATCACAAGTTGCACATCTTGAATGCTCTTTGGTTTTAAAATATGCTTTATTTAAATAACAATTTGCCACAGCCGGTACTAATAACTATCACAAAAGAAAGCAGTTTGGAACAGACAATGTTTTACATCAGGGGGATAGAAGCATCTGGTTTCCAAATTGATCTGACAGGGCTTTTGAAAGGGTTTCTGCAGCGTTTTGATCTTTAAACTCGACCATGAGTTCACCATTGTCGCCGACTACGAGTTTCCCGTGTGTTTCAACAATCTTTAAAACTTCGGCAGGTTCAACTGTCCACCATCCACGGGTTCTTAAAAGCAGTTCCCTGCCTTTAAGTCTTCTTGGCGTTACCAGGTCAATGTCTCTGAACCATGAATCCCAGCCAATTTGTGCCGGTGCCTTTAAAACAGGGCTCACGGGATCATGGTAGATACGACAGCGTCCGAATAGTCTCAGCCGAATCATGATATAGTCTCCATGACTACAGCTTCAAGCTGCTTGTTGTCCGGCAGAAAGTTATCCGGGATAAGAATACCGGCCAGTTTGAGTGACTGCACCAGACAGAAAGCATACAATCCGGCAGATGCATCTTCATCCAAATTCATGCCTTTAGAGATAGCAAGTGGGAAAGACTTTCCAAAAAGGTCCAGTGCTGTTTTACGGATATTTCGCAGTCTGTCATCAAATGTGGATATTTTCAATTTTTCCAGCAGCTCCCATTGAGCTTTCTCCATGCTCGAAAATATCTTTCGCATCCTTTGCACGGAAGGATCATGGCCAAATTCATCGTTTTCAATTGCCATAACGATTTTTTTCCTGCTGCCACCAAGGCACAAAGACACAAAAAAAAACATGATAGATAATTTCCTTTGTGACTTTGTGGCAAATAATTTTATTTCCGGCTTTTCAGGGTTGTTCGTTTAATTCTTGCAAAAGCTCGGTTGATGTACTGATTTTTAATAATGGGTAAAGGGGATTTCGTCTGTAAATATCTAATGTCTGCTCATGAAGGCTTTGGGTGAAAGCAGTGGCGCAGTCTTCAATAATTACTGCCTTGAAATCATGGCAGATGGCATCCATGACTGTTGTCAGAACGCAGTAGTTTGTAGCTATTCCGGCAACAGCGCAAAGGGTTATTTCCCTTTTTCGCAACCAATCTTCAAGTCCGGTTTTAAAAAATGCCGAAAATCTCGGCTTTGGGAGCCACAAATCTTCATCTTTGCGATCAAGTTCATCGATTACTTCCGCTCCCCTTGTGCCAGCAAGGGAGTGGGGAGTCATTTTGCTTTTGAATATGAAATCCTGCCTGTGAAAGGCATCGGTAGAAAAGACAACCGGCCATCCTTTTTGCCTGAATGCATAGCTCAAACTGTTAATCGGATCGATTATCCGCCGGGCCAGTTGTGTAATTGGAAGATTCCGGTCATCAATAAAATTATCTTTGACCATGTCTATGATCAAAAGAGCCGGTTTTTCAATATCCATTATTTCGAATGCATCCTTCTTTCATCTGCCTGTGTCCCTAGCGAAGCGAAGTCGAGTTCTTTCATTTTAGCAAAGCGAACTTAGAATTTTTCAAAATCGTCAAACAAATCGAAAAAGGATTTTGAAACAGGTTCTGATCACTCAACTACTTAATTAATTGTCTTCTTCTTCGTATATATCGTTTTATATTTATCCGGCATCGCTTTCATACACTCGATGCAGCCGGACTCTTCATCAGCATTAAACGGTTCAAGATGAACCTCAAAATTCATTTCCTCATACATTTCAACAATATCTGATAGGCGCGGTTCATCATGTGTGGTCTGTTTCTCCCATCCCTGGCTGGTGAGTTCTTCTTCCCGGGTCATTTTTAATGACCCTTGAATTCAGGTCGTTTTCTACCAGCAGAAGAAAGTCCCTCAAGTGCGTCGGCGGTAGAGAATATTTCACTAAGTCTTCCGAGTTCGATTTCAACGGCTTCAGCCATCGTTTTTCCCATCTGCTGGTCGATGATTTCGTCTGCAAGTTTTAAAGCAAGAGGCGCTTTAAACCCGACAATTTTTACTATTTTGGCGGCAAAGTCCTCAGGGACCCCTGCCGGCAGTTGTCCTGAAAGGAGCTTTTCAATGTTATCTTTTGTAAATGCCTGAGCAAATTCCTTAAACTTTTCAGGAATTTCGCGTTCACGGTACTTTTCGGGTTTTCCTTTAGAAACAAGTTCTTTTATTGCTGATTCAACTTCAGCGGGCTGAACAATTTTATTTATAATTCCGAGTTCGTATGCGTCTTTAACTTTAATCGGTGCTCCGGTGAATGCATAATATTTCGCAAGTTCAGGCCCTACGTGTCGTGTAAAACGCAGCATTCCGCCAAGGCCGGGATATATACCGATAGCGGTTTCCGGAAATGCCATTGATCCTGCAGGAGTGGCAATTATTGCCTGGCAGGCAAGAGCGAGCTCGCTTCCACCGCCAAGGGAAAGGCCATCTAAAAGGACTATCGTAAGCTTGTCGGAATTCTCAATCCTGAGAAAAAGTTCGTGGCCTTTTCTTGTAAACTCAACTATGTCGGGAATTTTACCGGCCTTTATATTTTTAACAAAATATCGGATGTCCGCACCTGCGACAAACGCCTTGCCTGCACCCTGGAAGACAATCGCATCTACAGCCGGATTTTTTTCCGCTTCAGTGAAACGTTTGTCAAGCTGGGCAACGACTGCCTCGTTTAGAGCATTCATTGCCTCTGGACGGTTTAAGGTTATATATGCAATGTTTTCTTTTACATCCAGATCGACAAAGTTAAAATCAAATACCTTACCCAGTTCTTTTTGTTTTACAAGGATTTTCGGCATTTTAAAGTCGGGATATATTTTGGTAATGGCTTCAACATTTTCATAAGTCTTGTCAATGCCTATTCTGTTCATCAACTCGAATGGGCCGAAGATCCATCTAAGTCCGATTTTTGCACCACGGTCTGTATCTTCTATGGATGCAACACCTTCATCCACAAGGGCTGCAGCAACGCCAAGGCACACACCATTGAACCGGTCAACAGCCGCCTTGATCTTGGATTCGTCCACTTCACCTTCTATATCCCAGTTTTCTCCTTTCTCCATCTGTTTTTTAAGAATTTCACATGGAGCATAGAAGGGACCAAGCTCATTGCCAAGGGTTGTTGCGGCATGCACTGCGATGGGAATACCTGTTACGTTCATAAGCAAAAATGGTCCCATGCCTATTTTAAAGGCACGTTTTGCAGCTTCTTCAAGGGTGGGGATGTCAGCAATGCCTTCTTCAAGCATACGGGCTGCTTCGTTTAAGAAAGGCACAAAAAAACGATTGACCGCAAAACCTGGTGCGTCTTTTACAACAATGGAAGTCTTGCCGTGGAGCTTTGCCGCAAGCAGAGCTTTTTCAATGGTTTCAGTACTTGTTGTTTCATGGGGGATAACTTCAAGGAGCCGGTTTTTTGCTGGATGGAAGAAATAGTGAAGACCTATAAAACGATCGGGGCGAGATATCTGCCCGGTGAAATCCTTTACAAAAAAGCTGGAAGTATTTGTGGCAAGAATTGTCTTTTCACTGCAAATCTCATCAAGCTTTTTAAAAAGATCGGATTTTACTTTTTTGTCCTCAAAAACAGCCTCGATAACGAGATCTGCATCGGCAACTTCCTTAAAGTCGGTTGTTCCTGTAATTCGAGAGAGTGTTTCTTCAACCTGCTGAGGCTTGAAAATCTTTCGCTCCACGCCTTCTTCAAGCAGGCCTTTTATAATTCCAAGCCCGCGTTGAACAAACTCGTCTTTCATATCTACCATTACAACATTTATGCCTTCCTGGGCGATTTTCTGGGCTATACCGCTTCCCATATTGCCCGCACCTATTACACCTATTTTGTTAATCTGAGCCATGTGGCCTCCCGTTACTATTGATGATTGTTGATTGAGAATAGGACACCGATTTGCACAGATTCACACAGATTTTAATGATATCTGTGTAATCCGTGTTAATCTGTGTCCTATTTGAAAAAGAAAAAAGCGTATTATTATTTATTTTTCCAGACAGCCCTGCGCTTCTCTTCAAAACTCTTTATACCCTCAAGAGTATCTTCGGTTTTCATAAGAGTATTAAGGAAAAGATCACTTACCTGCTGCATAGATGTTTTAAAATCCAATCCAAGATTTTGTCTTACTGCGCGTTTATTCAGACGGAGAATAAGCGGACTGTTGGTTTTTAATTCGCCAATTAGCTTGTCAAGAGCTTCAGTGAATTTGTCATCATCGACAACCTGGGTAACAAAACCTATGGAGCAGGCTTCATCCGCAGAATAAATCCTTCCTGTGGTACAGACCTCAATAGCCTTTGCAGGACCCACAAGCTGGGGCAGGCGTATCGCAGCATAAGGGGGAAGGAAACCGAGTTTCACTTCCGGCTGGCCAAATTTAGCACTTTTACCGGCAAGAACGATATCACAAGAAATTGCATACTCCATTCCGCCTCCAAGGCAGACACCATGAACAGCAGCAACAGTCGGCACTTCAAGCGCATTAATAAGTTCAAAAGAGCGGTTAAACGTTGCAATCATGTCATGCACCATGTCCGGTTTATGATCACCAACTTCCACACCTGCACACCAGCTTCTTCCCTCGCCAAGAAAAACAACACATTTAAGATCATTGTCATTGGCAAGCTCTTTTAGCATGGCATTGAACTCATTCATCATTTCAATATTAAAAACATTGTGCTTTGGCCTGGCAAAAGTGATTCGCGCAACACCATCAGCGATTTCGATCTTTAAATATTTAGATTCAGACATAATCAATTTCCTTTGAATAAATTATTCCGTAATTTATTAGCTCATAGCTGATAGCTGGCAGCTAATAGCCTGTCCGCCGCAGGCAGATTACTATAAGCTAAGAGCTCTTCCCTTTCTGCCTTTCTTTATGCCTTTTCAAAAACATAATTCAATTGCTCGTTTGATGTCTTATTAACTACCGTTTTCATTTCCATGCCGACTTCGATTTCGCTTTCCGGCACGTCTTTGGCGATTCTTCCAAATACTTTATATTCTCCGTAATCAAGAAGAGCAATGCAGTAAGGCACGTCATCTTGAAAACCGACAGGTGCAAACTTCAGTTCGCTGTATGTTAATAGTTTTCCTTTTCCCGAAACTTCAAACCATTCCACGTTACTTGCAAGGCACTTATAGCAATCCGCCCTGGGCGGAAAGAATACCATGCCGCAGTCCTTGCAACGGGTACCCATGACCTTGCCGCCCTCCAGAAAATCGATAAAATCATTTGTTTTCGTGATGGAGGTAAAACTTACCGTACCGAATTTTTTAAAGCGATCGTCCACCTCTTTTTTCTTGCCCATTTTTTACCTCCCCAAAATTGAAACATTTCCGTAAAGACCAACTCCGCCAATATTATGAACCAGCCCTATTTCCGGGTTTTTGACCTGTATCTCTCCAGCTTCATCTCTGAGCTGGAGAACAATGGTTCTAATCTGTGATCCGCCTGTTGCACCGATTGGATGCCCCTTGGATAAAAGTCCTCCATCGACATTAACCGGTATGCTTCCTTCCTTGTACGTTTCTTTGCTTTTAATCAGTTCTTTTCCTTCTCCTGGCTTTGCAAACCCAAGATTTTCATAGGCCATCATTTCCGCAATTGTGAAACAATCGTGGACCTCAGCAACGTCAATATCTTTAGGCGAGATACCTGCCATTTTGTAAGCCTGATCTGCTGCCTGTTGAGCAGCGGTCAGACCTGTGAAAAGATCCCTGCCTGGCAGGTTAACGCTGGTTGTTGCCGCACCTAAGCCCAGTATCCAAACCGGCTTTTTACAAAGAGCTTTTGCTTTTTCCTCACTTGCTACGATGACGCATGAACTTCCGTCTGCATTTGCACAGCAGTCTCCTACACGAAGAGGACTTGCCACAGGGCCTGCCATCCTGTTTTCAGGATCTGAAAACATTTCAAAAGTCACCGGCTTGCGGTAAACGGCCTTTTCATTAAGCTGGCCGTAAGTGGCGGCTTTTACCCGGATAAGAGCAAGGTCATCAAGGGTTGTCCCGTATTTTTCCATGTGCGCTCTTGCATACATGGCATAATAGGCGGGCATCATAGTTCCAAAGGGGCTTTCCCACTGGATGTCAGCGCCACGCCCCATCCGCTCTTGGGATTCAGACGAGGAAATTTCTGACATTTTCTGAAATCCGATAACCGCCACGACATCATGAAGACCTGATTTGACAAGTGAATAAGCAAGTTTTAAACCAGTACTGCTGGATGAACACAGGCTTTCCACATAAAAAGTGGGCTGGGGATTAAGTCCCAGGTATTCAGCAAAGACTCCCGCAGGGGAACGTTGCTTGTCGTACTCCGGAGCACTGCAGATTATAGATGCATCTATATTCTCTGTTGTTATCTGTGCATCCTGCATTGATTCTTTAAATCCTTCAAAAGCAAGTTCTCTGATTGAACCCGGATAACTCCGGACAAAGCTGCTTTGACCCACACCGATTATTGCGACTTTTCCCATAAATTACCTCTCTTTATTAGCTCATAACTGATAGCAAAAACAAAAAATCCTTCTTGCTTTGAGCTGATTAAATATACTGTCCTCCGTCAACCTTAATGACATCGCCGGTGACATGCCTTGCCTTATCCGATGCCAGAAATGCAACTACATTTGCCAGATCTTCGGGTTGGCCCACACGTTTTAGCACGATCTCGTTCATCGCCATATCGATGATTTTGTCACGGGAGTCTGATTCTTTCAGCATCGTGGTCTCAATCAATCCCGGTGCCACCGCATTGACGTTAACGTTGAATGCACCCAGCTCTTTTGCAACGGCCTTAGTAAAACCGATGATTCCAGCCTTGGAGGCGGAATAGTTGGACTGACCGAATTTTCCGCGCATGCCGTTTATAGATGTAATGTTAATAATTTTTCCGTATTTCTGATCCTTGAAAATCGGGGCGACCTGCCGCGTAAAATTAAAATAGCCCTTTAAGTTGACCTCAATTACTCTGTCCCACTGTTCCTCCGACATTTTCCATGATACCCCGTCCCAGTTCATACCGGCGTTATTTACCAGGATATCAAGTCCGCCGAACTCATCAACCGCTTTTTTTACAACACTCTCGGCTTCGGCAAACGATGAAATGTCACATTTGACTGCAAGGGCTTTTCTGCCCATTTCGCGGATTTCATCGGCATATTGTTTCGCCTCGGTATCGTGCTTGCGATAGGTGAGACAAACATTTGCGCCCTCCCGGGCAAGTTCCAGAGAAGCGGCGGCTCCAATCCCTTGTGAACCTCCTGTGACTAAAGCGTTTTTACCTTCTAAAAGCATTTTTTTCTCCTTGTTTTATCTCTAATTGCCATGTTTGTTAAAGTTAAATTAAAGCTACATTACAGCTACTTTTTACCTTAGTCAAGAAAAATAGTAAATCTTGAGAGCAAATAAAAGAGATGCTTGATGCTGCTTCAAAATGTTCAATTGTTGGTTGTACCTGATTCCCTGAAGAAGAGTTTGGGCTATTTTTTTTCGGGGATTTCGGTTTCTAAGTTGAAAAGAACATCATTTTCCCAATATGCCTGCTCAAGCTTTTCCTGATGCTGAATAAGTGCTTCCCCGCGCTGGCTGGCCAATTCCTGAATGAGATAATTGGTCAGGCATGAGATGGTTGTCGGACTTCCAATATAAGGAATATGTCGCGAAGGTGCAATTAATGCCGTGTTGGCAAACTGGATGAGTGGGCAGGTGGAGCTGTCTGTGATGACCAGCAGTTTTTGGTCCAATCGGCGTGCGAGTTTACCGATGCGTATTAACTCGTTAG
>JASJGP010000245.1:0-8301 GCA_033791485.1 Desulfobacterales bacterium
CTATGTTTTTTGCGCCCTGGTTTTCTGGATCATCTGTTTCAGCATGAGCCGTTACGGGCGTTCTCTCGAAGGTCAAAAAGAAGAGGAATAATGGCGTCGTAGAAAGTCCCATCCACTGCGCCTTGTATATGGAACTTTCTACTTAGCCATCGGTGATACTTTTTAATATCCGTAAAGTTATTAAAAGGAAATAATGGTTTCAAAAGACATCATGATCCAAATGATAGATGTAAATAAATGGTTCGGGAATTTTCACGTACTCAAAGAAATTAACCTGACAGTTCATAAAGGCGAGCGTATCGTCATCTGCGGGCCTTCCGGATCTGGCAAATCCACCTTAATACGATGTATAAATCGCCTGGAAGAGCATCAGGAAGGCAGGATTATTGTTGATGGGACCGAACTGACCAAAAACCTCAAGAATATTGAAAAGATCCGTAGTGAAGTCGGTATGGTTTTCCAGGGTTTCAACCTGTTTCCCCATATGACCATACTCCAGAATTTAACATTTGCTCCAACCTGGGCGCGCAGGATGCCGCGGGCAGAAGCTGAAAAAATAGCCATGAAGCATCTTGAACGTGTGCAGATTCCGGAACAGGCCGATAAATTTCCCGGACAGCTTTCAGGAGGGCAACAGCAGCGAGTTGCTATAGCCCGGGCGCTTTGTATGAATCCTAAGATCATGCTTTTTGACGAGCCGACCTCAGCCCTTGATCCTGAAATGATCAAAGAAGTGCTGGATGTGATGGTCGAATTGGTAAATGAAAATATTACCATGATTTGTGTAACCCACGAGATGGGCTTTGCCAGAACCGTTGCCAACCGTATTGTTTTTATGGATAGCGGTGAAATTGTCGAAGAAAACGAACCCGATGAATTTTTTAACAACCCGCGATGGGACCGGACACAGATGTTCCTCAGCCAGATATTATGACTTTTAGACGCGCCCGTCTTATAAAACAATCCTCTCGCTTTTGATCCAATCAGAGTTAAAACTATTAAATGAACAAAATTGTTATAATATTAGTGCTTCTTTCTGCAGTAATGCATGCACTCCGCAATTTTTTTACCAAAAAAGCATATGATAAACAGGCCTTTGTCTGGTGGTATGAAGTCTTTGGGTTGCTGTTTTTTACCCCTGTCTTTGTTTTTATCTTTTTCAGTGAAGGGTTTGAATTTTCGATTTCCTTTTTTATAGTACTGCTTTCCGGTTTTGTTCATTTTATATATTGGTTCTTTCTTTCCAAATCCCTCGAAAATGGAGAACTTTCTTTAGTATATCCCATAATGCGTTCATCTCCGGCTTTAGTATTAGTGTTTTCTATAACTGTACTTGGTGAGGAGGTTAGTCTTCTTGGGGGTTTTGGAATTCTGCTTGTTGCTTTTGGTGTATACACAATCAACATGGAAAAAATTTCTGTTTTAGAACTTTACAGGCCGATCAAAGCGGTGCAAAATGATAGGGCTACACAATTTGCATTAATGACTTTAATTTCCGTTGCGGCCTATTCAATTATCGATAAAATTGCCGTTGAGCAAATGAATGCGGTTATTTTTGCCTACTTATATCCATGGTTCAGTCTGCTTTTGTATACTTTTTATATTCATAGAGTGAAACATAAAGGCGAGTTACGCAAAGAATGGGCTGTGGATAAAAAGATTATATTAGCTTGCGGTTTTCTTTCGATCTTCGGTTACTTTCTAATTTTAATAGCATTTACAATGGAGCGGGTAAGTTATATTGTCGGGTTAAGACAGCTTAGCATTGTATTCGCAGTATTTTTAGGAGGCCAGGTGCTAAAGGAGAAAAACAGAACTATTCGATTTTCAGCGGGGTTGATAATTTTTCTCGGCGCGTACCTCATCGCCATTGCTGAATGATAAATACTGGGTAAACCCCCCAGCTTTGCCAGGAGACTCCCGGAGTTTGACATCTCCGAACAGGTCAAATATATATTGCAGGATTCTCTTTTCCAGCCAGCTATAAGACTTTCCACAAAATATCGCGATCACATCTTTAACTATTATATGTCCGTTGTCTGCTAAAGCACAATATAAGATTAGATAATTTAGGGCTTTAAAATAGTTTCAAGCCGGGTATAAAAAACGCTATTTAAAATAATTGCACCTCACATGTTGTTTTTTATTGAAAAATAGAGTAGTATTTATTTTGGTTTCATAAATATAGACAATTTAAACGTATGCAACTTTTCGATAAAAATAAGCATCTTGTTGCCGATGATGAGAATTTTATAGTCCTGGTACAGGTACTGAAAGAAGATTATAAAATTCGAAGCAAAATTGAACCGATTCTTTCCCTGGACCAATTTAACAGGAAATCTGCTTTAAATACATGGCTGGAACAACTCAAATTTCAGCAGGCACCGGAAAAATTTATTGCTTTGCTTTCCTGCCTGATAGATGATGATATCGCAAAGAAACTTCTTTCTGTAATCAAGGAGTAATTGTTGGACGAGAAGATTAACGGGCAAAAGAGTATTGCCGGACACATTATCGACGGTTCAATCACAATCGATTCGGTTTCTGATTTTGAAAGCATGCTCGATCTTTTTCCTGACAACCCCGCTCTTTTTAATGCTTATGGCGATCTGCTGTTTAAAAAAAAGTCATATAAAGCCTCTGCCAGAGCATATGGAAAAGCGGCCGGTCTCTTTATCGATTCCGGCATGATGTTCCCTGCTATTTTATCTAAAGTTCTCCAGTGGCATATAATAAAGCCCACCCTTCATGAAGTCCGTCCTTTTTTTGCAAACCTTCAAAGAACCCACTTCAAAACGTCGCCATTACAGAATTTTTTTAAAAGCCTGTCATTTCCAGAGATGGTTTCAGTAACAAACCGTTTAAAGAAAGTTCGCCTGCCTGCCGGTAAAGTTTTTAAAAAGATAGGGGATGTTGAAAATTATCTCTATTTTATTTCATCCGGTACCTTGAAAGAAACGACCTATAAGCCATTAAACAGGGATGAAAAAAAACACAGGAAGTCTGTCATATATCTTGCATCCAACGATATTGTGGGTGATATTTATCCCTTTGAAGAGCAAAAATTATCTCAATCCTATACTGAGGCTACTACCTCAGTAGAGCTGGGGAAAATATCAAAACAGGGTTTAATAACGGTTTGTACAAGATATCCTAATGTTGCGCATTCCATAATTAATTTGTTTCAAGATCGCCAGGCAAGCAGGGAAGAATCTTCGCGTTCGGCCAGAAAGTCAAACCGTCATTCGTTACCTTTAAAGATGAAGCTAAAAATCCGGCCAAAAGAAGCGGGTTATCCTCCATTTATTCTCGACGGTTTTTTCAGGGATATCTCGGTTGGGGGAGTTTGTGTCGTTTTGGACGCAAAACATAAGAACATTGCTTCCATAGTAAAGAATATTAAAGATGCAGGGGTAACAATTTTCATACCTGGCGGGGGTTTTACACTTAACGTTTCAGGTTTGGTTGTATGGAGCAGGGGAGTTATTAGTAATGGTAAGAAAACTCTGGCTCTGGGAATTCAGTTTAAAGGTATGACTCCGAAGGTAAGCGGTTTGCTGGTTGTTTTTGCCGATATGCTGTATAAGGTTTAATAATTATCATATTCAAACCTGGCTTCAAGTTCCTGCTTTTTCCCTTCAGTCAGTCTGCCGATATCCACGAGAAGATCTCCGATGCCGGCCTCACGGAGCAGATCAATTTTCATGATGTTTTCAGGCCGTTTAGTAGTGACATTGTAAAAAGTATATTCAAGTGTAAGGTATGATTTTTTCAACAGGGTAAAATCTATGTTATTATTTGTTTTGTAAAAAATTATATGATTGCTTGAAATAAAGTATCCTATGGCAAGAAAAATGCAGATTAAAATGTAGCCTTTTATTCTCTTTAACAACGGTTTTTCCCTTATTTTTAATAGTTTGATTTTTATTTTAGCAATTTTTTGGTTTTTAGTCAATAGCAATGAGGTTTACCCTGGGTTTACCGTTGAAGATCCAGCATTCCGGAAGTAAAAAATAATCGGCTTTGGCATGTCATACAAGCTTAGGGCTCGCTCCAAAATAACTTCACATTTTATTGAGCCGATGCATCCCTTCTGACTTTAGACGTCGATGCATCCCGCATGACTGCGTTGCTCGTCGGTTAAATAGGCTGACTATTCGCCATTCTTGCGCCTTGTCATGCGGGCGACTCGACACCCTAAAATGCAAATTTATTTTGAACGAACCTGAAGGCCATGAAGCTAATCTACCTGAAAAGACTTAACGTTTTACATGGATGAACAAATATGATATTTTGATTTTGATGGATTCATAAAAAGAAAAAATCGTTTTTTAAAAGAGAACAGCAATTGCCCTTGCTTTCCGGAGAACTTAGATATGAAAAAGCTAATTAAGACCCGTGTAAGTGTCGCCGATTCAATGGTTTTGATAGGAATTCTGCTTGCTGCAGTATACTGGGCAATTGAAGCTGTTTTAAATCTTTTTACTACACAGAAAGTTGACATTTTTTATCAATTGTTTCCAACCCAGGTAGATGAAATTTGGCCGCGGGTAGTCGTATTATGCCTCTTTGCTATTTTTGGCTCCCACGTTCGGTTCACTATAAATGAGCGAAAGAAGGCCGAGGAAGCTTTGAAGGTAAGTGAAAAAAAATATCGCAACATTTTAGAGAGCATAGAGGAAGGCTATTTTGAAGTTGACCTAAAGGGCAATTTTACTTTTTACAATGATTCAGTAAGCAGGATATTAGGTTATTCAAAAGAAGAATTAATGGGTATGAACAACCGGAGGTACTCAACGCCTGTAGGCGCCCAAAAAATGTACCAGGTATTTAACAGGGTTTATGTTTCAGGAAAGACTACAAAGATATCAGAGCATGAAGTCATCAAAAAAGACGGCAGCATAAAGTATCTTGAGTTTTCCGTTTCCCTCATGAGGGATCAGGAAATAAGGCCAACAGGTTTCAGGGGAGTAGCTCGCGATGTTACAGAGCAGTTAAAAGCGGAAAAAGAAAGGCGGGAACTGGAAAATAAACTTCATAATGCGAGGGCAGCAACAATACTGGGTCTTGCAAAGCTGGCGGAATACAGGGACAAAGGAACGGGTGCACATCTTGAAAGGATACGGGAGTATGCAAAGATCATTGCCCGGGAGATGGCCGGATTGCCGGCCTATAAAGGCTATATTACCGAAAAATACATAGGCGATATCTATCAGTCGTCCATTCTTCACGATATAGGAAAAGTCGGCATACAGGACTCTGTGCTTCTGAAACCCGGTAAGCTGAATGCCGAAGAGTTCGATATAATAAAGCGCCATACAACATTGGGCGGTGATGCACTTGCTGAAATTGAGTCCCAGACCGAAGGCAGGTCGTTTCTTATCCTGGGAAAAGAGATTGCCTATTACCATCATGAGAAATGGGATGGTACAGGATACCCTGACGGTCTCAAGGGTGAGAATATACCTCTGTCAGCCAGAGTGGTTGCCGTTGCTGATGTTTATGACGCCTTGACAACAAAACGATTTTACAAAGAAGCTTTCACGCACGAAAAGTCCAGGGAAATTATTATCGGTTTGAAAGGGAGTCATTTTGATCCGGATGTAGTGGATGCTTTTATGGCTAATGAAAAAAATTTCAGCAGGATATGTACGGAAAAGCGCACGGAAGAGATGGCCCTTCCGGAACAGCCTGAGCAGATCTCTTTGCAATAGGTTAGGCGTTTGGCAACATCATATGGACAATTTGTTGTCGACCTTAGGTGGCATGTTGTTTTTACGTTGCAAGATTATGTTACGAGTT
Source organism: Desulfobacterales bacterium (assembly GCA_033791485.1). GTDB lineage: Bacteria > Desulfobacterota > Desulfobacteria > Desulfobacterales > JAUWMJ01 > JAUWMJ01. Next base: position 5,803 of record JASJGP010000245.1, read on the forward strand.
ATAAAAAGGCAAACCATCTTATTTGAAAATAGCAACTGTAACATCCGTTGGAGCAAAGCCCCGCTGAAAGCAGGGTAACAGAGAGAATAGACCCAGCGATTATAGTTATTCACTGATCTGGAAAATCCCCATTTTTAGCACGTCGCTTTGAAAAGATCTTTAAGCCCCTCCTTTTGAACTAATTTTATTTCTGGTTTTATTTTTCCAAACGCGTTTACCCTGTTTCCCCACTTCTTTAAAATTCATAAATGAATACATATTCAGCGCTGTCCAAATGTTTCGGCAATAATTTTAAATGTTATTTCTCAGAGGCAGGCGCAATTAAAATTTTTAAAACTAACTGTTATTTAAGCAAAATATAAATATTTAAATTATTATTTACAGGTGAGGAATTTTCTTGACATGCAAATAACCTTTCTGATAATAAATGAATATTCATTCATATATCGTTAAACATTTATTCAGGAGGTAATTATGAATAGAAAAATCAGATCGGCCGCGGTTATCGGCTCAGGAGTTATGGGGGGAGGAATAGCTGCCCTTTTGGCCGGAGCCGGCGTTAAGACTTTATTACTGGATATCGTTCCATTTGATTTGAAAGATGATGAGAAGAAAGACCCAGCAGCACGAAACCGGATAGCAAAAGCCGGAATTGATACGGTTCTTATGTCAATGCCGTCTCTTCTTATGCAGAAAAAGGATGTCGATCTCATTTCAATCGGCAACCTTGAAGATGATTTCGATAAACTGGCGGATTGTGATTGGATTGTTGAAGTGGTTGTGGAGAACCTGAAGATTAAAAAAGAGCTTTTCAAACGGATAGAACCTGTAAGAAAAAAAGGTTCAATTGTCTCTTCCAATACATCCGGGATTCCTTTAAAGGGAATGTCGGAAGGCTTGAGCTCTGAGTTTCGCCAGCATTTTCTGGGGACTCATTTTTTTAACCCTGTCAGGTATATGAAACTGCTTGAGATTATTGCAGGTGAGGAAACGCTGCCTGAAATTGTTGAATTCATGGCCGATTACGGAGAAAGGATTCTTGGCAAGGGGATTGTGTGGGCAAAGGATACTCCGAACTTTGTGGGGAACAGAATCGGGGTTCAGGGGATTACAAAGGCAATGCAGCTCATGCTGGAAGACGGGCTCACCATCCCGGAAGTGGATGCACTGTTCGGTCCGGTCATGGGAAGGCCGAAAACAGCCATGTTTAAAACCACCGACCTTGTCGGTCTCGACACAATGGGACATGTTGCTAAAAATACCTATGATCTGGTGAAAGATGACGAGGCCAGGGAAAGCTTTGTAATACCAGAATTTGTGGATAAGATGATTGAAAAAAACCTTCTTGGCAAAAAAACACAAAGCGGGTTTTATAAAACAGATCTAACACCTGAATGGAAAAAGATTCGCAAGGTGATTAATCCTGCTACTCTTGAATATGCGGAATATGAGCCGCCTGATTTTCCCTGCCTTGCCGAGGCAAAAAAAGCGGGAACACTTGCTGAGAAAATTAAGGCCATTTTATATGGTGAGGATAAGGGAGCAAAATTTGCATGGAAAGCGGTTGCAGACAATCTGATTTATGCCGCCAACAGGATTCCCGAAATTTCAGATACCATTGTCGATATCGATAATGCAATGAAGTGGGGATTCAATTTTGAAATGGGACCCTTCGAGGCCTGGGATGCAATCGGTGTGAAAGAATCTGTTGAAAAGATGGAAAAAGAAGGCTTAAAAGTGCCTCAACTGATTACCGGGATGCTTGAATCCGGCTGCACATCTTTTTACAAGTCTGAAAACGGAAAGGTTTTCTTTTATGATTTTAAATCAAATGACTACAGAGAACTGATTGTAAGCAAAAATATTATTTCTCTTAAAGCTCTCAGAGGGGCGGACAAGGTTGTCAAGACATGTGCTTCAGCCTCTCTTATAGATATCGGTGACGGTGTATTCTGCTGTGAATTTCATACAAAGATGAATGCGATAAATGGCGAGATTGTTGATTTTATTGGAGACGTACATGAATATATTGACGAAAACGGCGTCGGTCTTGTCATCGGAAACCAGGCAGGAGGAATGCCGGGCGCTTTTTCAGCAGGAGCCGACCTTGTGTTTGTTCTGGGACTTGCAAAGGAGAAAAAATATTCTGAAATAGAATCATTAGTGGAAAAGGGCCAGTCAGGAATCCAAAGAGGAAGGTATGCACCATTTCCGGTTGTAGCTGCACCATACGGGATGACCCTTGGAGGCGGATGTGAAACGTGCCTTGGAGCCGACAGGATTGTAGCGCATGCCGAGCTGTATATGGGGCTTGTGGAAGTTGGTGTGGGTCTTCTTCCGGCAGGCGGCGGCTGCCTGAACCTGTGGAAAAAATTCATAAGCACCATACCTGAAGCAGTCACAGATGTTGATCTTGCCAAATTTTTTGTTCCGGTATTTATGGCCATCGCTATGGCCAAGGTTTCCATGTCTGCTGCGGAAGCAAGGGCAAACGGCTTT
>JASJGP010000246.1:0-4350 GCA_033791485.1 Desulfobacterales bacterium
AAGGGAACTGACTGGCAGGGGGTTTGTAAAACATTATTCCTTTTGGGATGGAAAAAATTCATTACTTGCTATTCTCCTGTTATGCATCGCTCTTGTAGTGGTTACTTTTTACCGCCCGGGCGCTGATAATATAAGCGACTCGGCTACAACACAGGGAAACCAAATTACAGAAAAATCATCTGGTAAAATTGTTAGAAAAAAAATATTGCGCCCTCCGACTTCCGGAGAAAAGCAGCCCGCTATTACGGAAAAATCTTCTTTAAATCAGAAACCAAATTCCAAGCCGCCGGATTCCAAGCAGATAGGTAATCTGGGTGCTTACCTTAAAGCCATGAAGAGTCATTCTTCAAGAAACATGGCGATGAAAGCTGCCCTTTTATTGTGGAACAGGTCATCTGAAATTAAACCACAAATTGACAGCATAAAAGATGACCTGGCTTTTTTTAAGCTTGCAGCAAAGGAAAAATCGCTTTTGATCCATCGGATTAAGGGTAACTTAGAAGGAGTAAAAAAATTAAACCTTCCGGCTATTCTTGAATTATCTCTTCCCGGCGCTTCAGTTCCCAAGTATCTTACCATAGAAAAAATGGATGAAAGGCTAAGTAAATTCAGAGTCAAAAACGGTCTGATTGTGGTAAAACCTGATGAAATAAAATACTGGCTCGGCAGGGCCTTCATATTATGGGAAAATATTTTTTCTTACAAAGGAACAATTCCCCTTACTTCTCCACAGGAATCCATTATCGCACTGAAAATGCACCTGCTCGATATGGGATATGATAAGATTAAAATAAATCCGGTTTATGACGACCAGACAAGGGCAGCAGTAAAGAAAATTCAAAAAAAATACGGCCTGAAGGCTGATGGCCTTGTAGGGCCCTTAACAAAAATCGTCCTTTATAATGAAAAGAAGTCATTAAAAATACCGCACATTACGAAATGAGGCTGGAAGGCCGGGTGGTTTATACCACTTAACGATATCTGAATTCATCAAAACTGTCTTTGGAGTATAAAGTTTGAGTTCCATACTAAAAGCCTTAAGAAAACTTGAAGAAGAAACCCCCAGGCATGGTGAAAGCCAGCCATATCCTGTAGATGTTAAAAAGACTGTTGAAAATGGAGTAAATAAAAAGCAACAATATTATAAGCTTTTTTTAATCCTGTTTTCAGCCATCATTATAGTTTCCGGAAGCCTGTTTTTATTAACCAGGCAAACTGCTTCAAAAGGAAAAATTTCCCAGGCTTCAGTTGTGGTTGTGCGAAAAGCCATACCAGCAAGACCAAAGAAGGAGAATGTAAAGATCGCCTCTGTTCCTGATTTAAAGCAACGCAAGAGGCGCACGAAGCCTTCTAATAGAATAAAGAAAAAGGAAAATCTGCCCGGTTCTCGCCAAGTGAAAATTCCTGCATCAAGAACGGTTATTAAAGAAAAATCTTACGGAGACAACCGCACAAAACCAAAGTCCGTAAGATCTGCTATTCCCTTTAAATCAGCAGGTGGCAGCGGCCTGCAACTTCAAGCTATTGCCTGGAGCAGTGATTCCAAAGAGAGTATTGCTGTTGTTAACGGCCGCATACTTCGTGAAGGCGGCAGTATCGAAGGCACTTTGATCGTCCGGATTGATAAGAATGATGTATCTTTTCAAAAAGGAGGTGAGCAGTGGAAACAGAAATTCGGACCGCAATAGGTGCTAGATAACAAGCTGGTTCATTTCAAAAATCGGAAGGCATATTGAAAGAACAATAAATCCGACGATAACCCCCATGACAAGGATCATAAGAGGTTCAAGCATGGTTGTCATCCGCATCACTGTTGATTCAACTTCGCTTTCAAATACATCTGCCACTTTAGTCAGCATTTCTTCCAGCTTGCCGCTTTGTTCCCCAACCTGTATCATCTGAATGGAAAGAAGAGGAAAGATATTTTTTGCTGCCAGCGCAGTGGCCAGAGGCTGGCCTTTACCTACTTCTTCAGCCGCTTCTTCAACATTATCGGAAATCAATACATTTTCTGCTGTATTTTTTGCAATCTCTAAAGCAGGGAGCATGGAAACACCGTTTTCAAGAAGCGAGCCAAGGGTTCTTGAAAATCTTGCTATTGAAAGTTTTTTTGTTAAAGGGCTGAGACCCGGCATAAAAAGCAGAATTTTATCAAACAGGTAACGTCCCTTTTCTGTTTTTTTAGCCCTGTGAATGGCCAATACTGCTGCCGATATAATAATAAGAATTCCCCACCAGTATGATTTAAAAATATTGCTTATGGCTATTAATAAGCGTGTCGGTGCGGGAAGTACCTGGTTCATATCGGCAAAAATAGAAGTTATGCTGGGAACAATATATACTAGAAGAAAAAATAAAACACCTGATCCGATAAAAAGCATTAAAATCGGGTACACCAGAGCTGACTGAATTTTGTTTTTTAAAGCCTGCTGCTTTTCAGTAATTTCCGCAAGACGCTCTAAAACAATTTCAAGCGTGCCGGAAGTTTCACCTGCCCGAACCATGTTAATATAAAGGGGAGGAAATATTCCAGGATAAAGCGAAAGAGCCCTTGCAAAGCTGTTTCCTTCAACGATTGAATCCTTTATCCGGGCTAAATATTTTTTTAATGTGTGAGATTTGGTGCTTGGGATCAATGCGTCAATAGCGGATACCAGAGGAAAGCCCGCACCCACCAGGGTTGAAAGTTGCCTGGTCATCATGGAAACTTCATATGCTCTGACACGCCTAAAAGGCCGCCACAGGGGAGAGGTTCCAGACTCTTTTTTTGTCGGTGTGTCATCTACCTTCATCACCGAGACAGGAAAAATTCCACCTGAACGAAGTTTTTGCCGTGCTGCCACAGCGCTGTCCGAATCTATAATACCGGAAGTGGTTTTCCCCTTTACATCCAGAGCTTTATATTCAAATACAGGCATTTTATCTATTATCCCGTTGGACGGAAAAGTTTGATTTGTTTACCCAGCGTATCAGAAAAATATAAAAAATCAAGTTGAGACCTTTGCAAAACGGCACTTTTTGTCCGATTTCTGCGTCAGGCTCAAATTTCAATCCTCGAAATATTCTATATATAGATGCCTGTCCCGCTGAATATAAGCGGGGTGGTTGTAATTTTCGCCTTCCTTGAACTCGAACAGATAAGCGTAGACTTCGAAAATTACCATTTTTCAAAGGTCTCAAGTTGTTAAGCAAAAGGTTAAAGGGGGTGAGATGAGTAACCCCCCTGAAATTCCGAAAAATGACCGGGGAGGGTCTTGACACTGCTTGACGTTACCTCTTTTTACATATTTTGGTGAGAAATCTGAGATTTGCTTATGAGCAGCAATAACACAATATCTTGCTTTAAGGCTCATTTTCAGTTATAATAAGTTATAATTTTCCATTTTACATCACCTGATTAACAGCCTGATTTTTGCTTCTGAAAATTTTACGCGTTTTATGTATCTATTTTTTAGTGTCATGACAGGAACTTAGGCTAATACTTAACTTCTCTTATAGTCAAGACCCTAAAATTATTAAAAGGGCGTTCGATGAAAAAAAAGACTTCATTCCTGATTATCATATTATTTATTCAGGCTATTACCTCAGCCGCAGTTCAGGCAGATAGAACGGTCAATGTTGGAGTATACCAGAACAAGCCTCTAACCTTTATTGAGCCTAATGGGAGGGTTAGAGGTTTTTTTATCGATGTTTTAGAAAATATCGCTAAAAAAGAGGATTGGAATATCCATTACACTCCCGGCACATGGTCGCAATGCCTCACCAATCTGAAAAATGGAAAAATAGACATCCTGGGTGTTATCGCGTTTTCTAAAGAGCGAAGTAAATATTTTGACTATACATATGAAAATTTTATCACGGAATGGGGGCAGATATATATTGGCAAAGGGAAGGAAATTGAATCAATCTTAGATCTTAAGGATAAAAAAATTGCGGTGCTTCAAGATGATATGCACTTTTTAGCTTTAAAAAATGTGACCAGACAATTAGGAGTTAAATGTGAATTTATTGAAGCTTTTGACTATCAAGACGTGTTGGGAATAGTAGAGTCAGGCAAATGTGATGCAGGTCTTGTTAGCCATTTTTATGGTATTATGTACGAAGGAGATTATGAAATTCAAAGAAGCCCTATCATCCTAAGCCCCCAGAAACTTTATTATGCATCGAGAAAAGATAAAAATTCAGATTTATTACTTATCCTGGATAGGCAATTACGTAAGTTGAAAAATGATAAACATTCCGTTTACTATCAATCGATGAATAAATGGTTTGGCGGAAGAACCAGGTCAGTTCTCCCAAAATGGTTTAAATGGATAATTGCTTGTGTGGTAGCACTTTTATTTTTGTTCC
>JASJGP010000247.1:0-6325 GCA_033791485.1 Desulfobacterales bacterium
TGAGTATGTTATTGATGAAACCCCTTGAATTTCTGTTTGAAGGAGAGTTAGAAAAACAGTCAAAAGCTGAGCCACTGTGGTAAATTTACTTACAATGCTTGGTTTTATCTCGACTCTTATATTTGTCATTGCAAATATAAACATTCCGATAGCTATCAAAACATCCCTGCTTATTACAACCACCGCAAGCCATGGTGGAATGATATTTAAAATCGCAAGCGATGAATAAGCAGCAGTCAAAAGAAGCTTGTCTGCAATGGGATCCAGATAGGCCCCTAAGGTTGTGCGCTGATTTAAATATCTTGCAATAAAACCGTCCAGACCGTCGCTGATACCTGCAAGGGTAAAAACAATCAGCGCAAAAAAATAAAGATGCTTCAGAAGAAAAATAACGAACAAAGGTGTAAGAAGTATTCTAAGAAGCGTTAAGATATTAGGAATGTTTATTGCCATATCTGATGGGTTCGATTTTTACAAATTCATTACTGAATTAAATGAGATTGACTTCCAATAAGCTCTATCTTTAACTGACTATCCGATACATCGTAAATATTTATCCCAAACGATTCAAAAGCTTTCAGCATCAAAGCAGCAGCAAGTTCTTTAGTTGTTCCGTTAGACTCGACTCTAATCGTTGCCTTGTCGGATTTAAGCTCTTTTACCTGGACAAACTTCACCCCCTCTACAGTGCTCAGCATCCTGCGAAACATAACAAAATTGGCCAGATTCCCTGCTCCTTTTAGAAGGATTTCAAAGTTTTCAGTGTCTTCATCTTTTTTGAGCCACGCAGATACTATCTGTCTGGCGATATCTTCGCCGGCCAGGGTTCCGGAGCCTGAAAGTGCATCTCGTCCCCCTTCAACTTCATTAACATTTGCGGTTACTGCTGCCCTGCTTATAGAACCAATCTGCTTACCCGTTTTTACCAATAGGGCACGAACTGCTGTCAGACCCTTAAAAGATTTCATGTCTGCGCCCATAGTGTTAGACAAATTATTTGCAACCGAACTCCCTGTAATAATAACATCCGCATTCATTTTGGCTGCAAAATCGATAGCTTCCCTGTCATTAAGATTTGGTTCGCCGGCAACAACTCTAACTGCCATATTCTGAATTCGCGGCCCATGCTTTATGATTTTAAAACCTTTCTCTTTCATTACTTCAACCATGGCTTTTTCTGAAGCCGAGTTTACAAAAGGCATACCCCTTCCCCACCAGTATTTTGGTGAGCCGTCTTCAAGACTTTGCTCTGCGATGAAGAAAAGAATTTTCGGCATCGCCATTTTTCCCTGCATGATTCCAGCTTTTGTCAGCTTTCTCTTTACCATTTTGCTCGAAACAGTTACCTGAACCATCACTCTGTAAGTACTGTCGGATCTGGCCTCAGTAAGCACCTTGTACCCTCTGATAAATTTATCGATATTGGTGTAAAGTATTTCATTAAGTGTCTCAAAATTTTGAACCATGGAATTGATATTCATAAGACCCGCTGCCTTGAGACCGACTGCTGTGACCAGACAATTTTTTATCGCATCCCGTCTTGCAGCGGCAACGTCCTCTTTCTTGACATTACCTGTCCCCATTATAATGAAAGTGTCTTTTGCCTGTTGAGCATCTGCCGCGTCAATGCCGGATAAAATCATCACAGCAGCAATGCAAAATGTAGTAATAGATACTTTTTTGATTATACTATAAAATAAAGGCATACTTTTTTACCTCCACCTATGATAGGAACGCTCCGCTTAATGACCGCTGCGCTATTCTTTCCGATTTAATGCATAATCAGCAACTTTTATGAGGATTTCTTTTGTTTTTGAAGGTTCGAAGATCGACAGAGCTTTTTTTGCCTTCGAGATATGTTCCGCTGCCATTTTTTGTGTATAAGAAATCCCTTTATACTTTTTTAACAATTCTACCAGTGTTTCAAAATCATTAACAGAAAAATCTTCATTTTTTATTATATTCTCCATCCTGGTTCGATCTTTCATATCTGCTACCTTAAGAGAATATATAACCGGCAAAGTCAGTTTTCCCTCTTTTAAGTCAGCCCCGACTTCTTTTCCAAGTGCTTTTGTATCTGAAGTGTAGTCGAGTAGATCATCTTCCATTTGAAAAGCAAGTCCGAGGTAAAAGCCATAGTCTGCAAGAGCTTTTTCCTTTTCATTCGGTGCATCAGAGATAATTGCGCTTATGCGGCAAGCTCCCTGGAAAAGAATGGCGGTCTTTCGCCTGATCACCTCCATGTATTCTTCTTCTGAAATGTCCAGCTCTCCTCTACGCATAAGCTGGTGTATCTCACCCTGGGACATATTTTCAGAAATTTTGGCAAGGGTTCTGATAACCTTCATATTCCCTGTTTCGACTGAAATCGAAAGGGATCGCGCAAGAAGGAAATCGCCCACAAGAATCGCCGCAGAATTGCCCCAGATTGAATGGGCCACAGGCTTGCCTCTTCGCATGGCGGCATCATCTATAAGATCATCATGTAAAAGGGACGCTGCATGTAGATATTCGAAAACGGTTGAAAACGTCTTGTCATAATGGCCCTTATAGCCGCAAAGCCTTGAAGAGAGAACCATAAGCAAGGGTCTCAGTCGCTTTCCGCCGGAGAATAAAATATGACGGGCTACCTTTGAAATCAGATCAAGATACGGGTTTAAATTTTGTTCAAGTGCGATTTCAATAGCCGCAAGGTCATCTTTCACCATGGCAAGTATTTCCTGCTTTAGATCACTCATCCGGCTTCTCCGGTAAGGTCATATTCCATAGTTTCTGTGATCTTAACGTCAGCAAAAGAACCAATACTCAGGCCGGAATGCAACTTGCCGGTTTTAATATATGTAATACCATCCACATCCGGTGCCTGAAAAAAGGTCCTGCCTGAAAAAAGATGTTCTTCAAGCTCCTCTTCCACCAGCACTTTTATAGTCCTGCCTGCATATTTTAAGTTGTTTTCCATAGATATTTCCGCTTGAATAGACATAAGTCTATCATGGCGCATGTTTGCCACGTTTTCCGGAACATGATCCGTCAATTCGTGGGATGGAAGGTCTTTAAAATCAGAATAAATAAAAACTCCAAGATGGTCAAAGCGCAAATCCTCAACAAATGACAGGAGAGTCTCAAAATCCTTATCTGCTTCTCCGGGGAAACCAACTATTACGGTTGTCCTGATGGCAGCATGCGGAATACGCAATCTGATTTTATCTATCAGTCTGTGCAGGTCATCACGGGTGTAATTGCGTCCCATTCTCTTTAAAACATTATTGGCGGCATGCTGAACCGGAATATCAAAATATGAACATATATTTTCATTTTCTGCAACAGCTTTGATAACCGAATCTTCAATACTCTCAGGATGCATGTAGAGAGCTCTGATCCATAGATCGTCTGCATAGCCTGCCTTTCCTGAACAAAACCGATTCGGTTGGGATATATCCGAAAGGCTTGTCAAAAGTTGCGAAAAATCAGAACCCTGCCGCAAATCTTTCCCATATGATGTTGTATCCTGGGCAATCAGTACGAGTTCCTTTATTCCGGACAACTTCAAGTGCCTTGCTTCGGCAATTATATCTGCAGACAACCGACTTTTCTGTTTTCCACGAAGCTTAGGTATAATGCAGTAAGTGCAATGTTTGCTGCACCCTTCAGCTATCTTCAGATAAGCCATATAGGAAGAACTTTGAACCCTTGGGATATTTTGCCCCTGAAGGGGCAACAGATCAGGATTCGGCAAAAGACAATCTGAATCAAAGGAACCCCCGGCAGCCTCTATAATTTTGTCAAATGCTCCTGTACCTAAAAAAACGTCCACTTCCGGCAGTGTCTTGACTATCTCTTGCCCAAACCGCTGGGGAAGACAACCTGTAACAATAAGCCGTTTACATGCTCCATTTTGTTTATACCCTGCAAGCTCAAAAATTGTATCAATCGATTCATTAACAGCAGGCTCAATAAAACTGCAGGTATTAACAATTATGACTTCGGCATCAGCAGGATCATCTGTTATAGTCCATCCCTTTTCTCTTAACCGTCCGAGCATAATCTCGCTGTCAACCAAATTCCTTGCACACCCAAGACTAACAAGATTCAGTTTCATTTTATAAAAGTGCCTAAATTTAACGAATTGGTAAAAAATATCAGCGATAGCATCGTTTCAAGTTCCATAGACAAGGCGCAGTAGATGGGGCTTTCTACGACGCCATCAAAGTTAAAAGGCTGCCTGAAATACAAGCAGCCTTTTATCAAACCTGCCGGCACTTAATAATGTCGGCTTCCTAAAACTATCTACATGCTCATCAGCTTAACCGCTTAACAGATATTGACTTATTTGCTCGATTATCATTTTAATTTTTTTATTTCTTCTTTAACCAAAGGAAGTATCTCAAAAAGATCGCCCACTATCCCATAATCAGCCTTTGAAAAAATAGGAGCTTCTGAATCTTTGTTTATGGCAACTATGACTTTGGATGACGACATACCGGCAAGATGCTGAATGGCTCCTGATATTCCCGCAGCTATATATAAATTTGGTGAAACAACCTTGCCCGTCTGCCCTACCTGGTCGGGCTGCGGCCGCCATCCTTCATCCACGGCAGATCGCGATGCACCTACAGCTCCTTCGAGTAATGCTGCCAGTTCTTCGACTACAGAGTAATCAGAGCCGCCCATACCCCTGCCGCCGGATACAACCACATCTGCTTCAGTAAGATCGACCTTTTCTGTTTCCAGTTTCTTTTCAACGAAATTAAGATCAATTTTCCCGACATCCACATCGAGTTTTTCAACAGAGCCCGCTCCTGCTGTCTCTACAATGGACATCGCATTGGGCCGAATTGCAACAATCCGGAGTTTACCTTCAAGCGCTACATCAGCCAGAATTTTTCCCCCGTACATCGGACGGGTAACAACCAGGCTTTCATTCTCAGCACTGACTGCCACACAATCCACAGCAAGAGCTGCGCCCAGACGCGCCGAAAGGCGTGCCGAAAGGTCCTTTCCCTGTACCGATGCACCTAAAATCACTGCTGCCGGATTTTCTTTTTCAATGGTAGCTGCAATCACATTGGTATATGCATCTGTCAGGTACTCGCTCAGTGCCGGGTTATCAGCAACCAGAATCCTGTCGGCACCATATTTTCCAAGCTCTTTTGAGATATTCTCAATATCCGACCCAAGTACCAAAACCGTCAGATCACATCCTAAACTGCCGGCTATGCGTTTCCCCTCGCTTAATGCTTCATAAGTAACTTTTCGAAAAACACCATCTATCTGTTCTGCTATTGCAAGTATTCCCTGTGACATATTTATATCTCCTCATCTAAATTACTTTTGCCTCTTCATGTAATAATCTGACAAGTTCAACAGCCTTTTCCTGCGCCGTTTCACCATCAATGATTCTTCCTCCCTCTCTTTCAGGAGGAAATTGCATAGCCTTTATCACTGTTACCGGCTCCCCGAGTATTGCCGAATCGAGCCCTATATCAGCCAGGGTTTTGGTATCCAGAGGCTTCTTTTTTGCTTTCATTATACCGGGAAGAGAAGCATAACGAGGTTCGTTTAAGCCCCGCTGGGTAGTAAAAAGAGCAGGTAGCGGCGCCTCAAAAACCGCAGTTCCGCCATCAATAGTCCGTTGACATTTTATCTTTCCGTCAGCAATCTCCTCTTTAATAACCATCGAGATACTTGGAATGCCCAAAAATTCTGCGACAGCCGCTCCCACCTGATAATTATCATCATCAACCGCACGCTGCCCGGCTATAATCAGGTCGTAAGGAATATCCTTCAGCACTGCCGCAAGAATCCGTGCAATGCCCAGGGCGTCACATCCCTGCGCATCAGGATCATTAATCAGTATCCCCTCATCAGCGCCCATGGCCAGTGCAGTCCGAATAGCCTCTATGGTTTTATCCGTTCCCACTGAAATAATGGTTACCTTGCCTTCCTGTGCCTCCTTGATTCTCAGCGCTTCTTCTACGGCAATCTCATCATAGGGGTTTATTACAAATTTTATGTCATCGGTCTTAATAGACACCCCGTCATCAGCAATTTTTACCAGTGATTCTGTTGCCGGAACCTGCTTTAGTAAAACAACAATTTCCATTTTTTAACCTCTCCTTTGAAGAATTTTTCAAGATCTCAAAAAAATCTAATCTATCACTTTCACTATCTACTCAAATAAAAATAAAAGAAAAAGTGCGCTAACCCACTAATATAATTGAATTACACTTTTTCTTGCAAGTAAAAGTACAAAACCAGTCATCAAATGTCAATAATATTGTAACATTAATATCAAAGGGGCTTAATTCGTAACTTCTCAAAAACT
>JASJGP010000248.1:0-3291 GCA_033791485.1 Desulfobacterales bacterium
TTAAGAAATATTTATAAATCCGGTGAACTGGAAAAATCCGCAACTACCGAGGATTCCTCGGTAGTTCGCCAGGAAGGCAAACGTCAAGTCAACCGGAAGATTAAATTCTACAATCTGGATGCCATCATTTCAGTCGGGTACAGGGTGAATTCAAAAAAAGGAACCCGATTCCGAATGTGGGCCACCCAGCGGCTGAAAGAATACCTTGTCCAAGGATACAGCATAAATCAACACCGCTTTGAGCAGAATGCTGTCGAGCTTCAGCAGGCAATCGCCTTGAATGCCGAGTTGACTAAGTATATCGTAGCCGCAGGCGCATAGAACCACGAGTTCGAGCAGACATCCTTATCAGTCGCAGCTCAACTCGGCATTAGCCAGAAAAATATGGAGTGTAGTTTGAAAAAATATAAACTTAACAGCTTTGATATGTTCCAAACATTGGTGGATATAGACACTCAAACAAACGCGATTATGCGCAACATATTTGGTCAGGAGTATTCACCAGATAAAGCGGAAAAACTATGGCAGGACGCCAATAGATTTGTATTTTCATAAAATGTGCGAGGTAGAAGAAAAATTTGAAACTGTTACAAGCGTCTTTGAGCAGTGTTACACTGATCTTTTTCCAAAACATGGAATTAATATAGATCCAAAGGATGGGGTATTTATTTTAGCTTCGGCTCACGCTGACTCATTGTTATACGATGATTCACAACCATTTTTGGATCAGATTCAAAAAAAATATAAGACTTGCGTGATCAGTGACACTGATTCTGTCATGATAGATACCGGTGCACCTTAGAGGCAAAGAAAATTGTAGGAATGCTTGAAGACCATAATAACGTTATTGATCTAAAAATAAACAAGGAGAACATTGAGGTCCTTGAACCCGTTGCCGAACCTTATTTTGAAACTCAAGAGAAATTTATTATGAAAGCACTTTCAGATTTTCAAAAAATTTCTCAAATGGAGAAATATTAGAATGACTAAAAAGAATAAAGACATGAAAAACGCCATCATACTTAACCTTCCATACAAGAATAAAAAATATGATTCAGTAGAGTTAGAGAAATTTAAAAATTGGGTGAAATTCTTCACTAAACAGGAAAAAGACATCCAAATAATAATTACTACTCCATTCGAAAGAAAAGATGATTCATTGGATCAAATTATATATGGAATTTCAAACGCTTCAATCATTCCGTCAGCAAGTTTTGATACTTGTGATCGTTGGAGGATAGGATTCTTAGAAGCATCCAAAGATGAAGATATAGAGTTCTTTTATCTTTGGTCTGCGGACTTTGAGTTTTCTGAATTAGCAAAATCATCCGCAATTGAGCTTTTTGAACACACCTCAAATAAAGATTTAGTTGTTGGTACTATTCAAGCCACTGGTACCAAAGAACTTATTGATTCTGTAGGAACTTTCCCACTGCTTGAACTTTGGTTTAAAAAAGAATGCAAGTATTTGGAACGAGAGGGCTTCAGTAAACCAAGATCCGAATTATTCAGAATTTCAAGAAGCCTTTTAAAGGAAAGCCTGGAAAAAAGATGGTATCCGAGCGAACAAACCTTACATCTATTGCTCATATGTATTTGGGGTGGCATGCAATTTTCATTGGAACCTTTACCCCTAAAGGCGTTGAAGGATGATGACCAGTTACGTGATAACCCTGGAGCCTTTCAACAGATTGAAAGAATGGAGCTTTGGCTTAAATATATCTGGAAAGATCGTCATGCAAAGTGGTTGCCTAATGAATATTACACACTGTGTGACAAATCAGGTGAAATTCTAAGAAACGCTTTTGACATCCTTGTCTTCAGATTTAAAAATGGTCACCCAGTATCAGACGCAAACTATAGACTTGTCGTTCAAGATTCATGGAAGGATATACATCACTCTCGAAATCAAGACTGGACAGCCTTGGGCGCAATATTAGCAGCCCAATTTGGTGTTTTTAAAATAATAGAAACATTTTCCGAAAAGGGAGAGAGACTAATAGATCAACCTAAAATCTATTTAGTAGCTTGTTTAGCGGGGATAGTGCTATCCTATGCTGGGCTATGCGTCACAAGGAGGCATAAATCATTATCAAAAATCAAGTTAGATTGGATAACAGAAGCCGAAAATCGGCTGGGAGTATTAAAATCCACTAGAAATCCGATGGGTATTATTGAAAAGCAAGACTATGGTGGTATATCAGTCAATAGACTTATAATTTCAGTTTATCAAGTTCTGATAGCAATCAACATAGTTATTGGTATTTGTTTAATTTTTAAATTTTGATCTTAACAACATGAAAATATATGAAAATATAATTGGGGTCAGAGTAAAATTAAATTAAAAGCCCTCGTGAATTCGGGAGATACAATACTTAATTTTAACAATCCAAATGAAGGCGGATAAACCGCTTATTTGGGGGTTAGCATTTAAGGGAATAATTTATGAAGCATCCTGATGAACATTCACATCTCTTTACCCTGGATCCTACACGAAATTACCCCCGCCTAGTCCGCGGTGAAGGTGTCTATGTCTATGACGACCAAGGCAAACAATATCTGGATGCCATTGCCGGTATTGGTGTGGTTTCCATTGGATATGGGCGGGAACGCGTGGCTAACGCCATTGCCAGCCAAGCAGCCCGGTTGCCCTATGTTGCACCCAATATATTCTGTAATGAACCCGCTGACCGATTAGCGGATTACATTGCTCTCTTGCTGCCGGGTGATATTAAGTCCATCCACTTTACTTCAGGTGGTTCTGAGGCGGTTGAGGCAGCCATTAAGATTGGTCGCCAGTATTACTATGAACGAGGCTTGAAAAGCAAACATCTGGTTATATCCCGCTGGACAAGCTACCATGGTGCGACATTAGGTGCTCTTTCTGCCACCGGCATGCACGGCAGGCGTAAAAAATTCGCTCCTTACCTTTGCGATTGGCCCCATATCTCACCAGCATATTGCTACCGCTGTCCATTTGGAAAAGCATATCCAGGTTGTGAACTGCCCTGCGCCAGAGAACTTGAAAGGACCATCGATCAAGTAGGTGCGGATAAGGTCATGGCGTTTATCGCAGAGCCAATTGTCGGGGCAGCTGGGGCAGCACTTGTCCCACCACCTGAATACTGGCCGGTAGTGCGCGATATCTGCAATCGTCATGACATTCTTTTAATCGCGGATGAAGTGATTACCGGATTTGGTCGTACCGGCAAACCATTTGCTGTTAATCACTGGGATGTCGTTCCAGATATGATCACCATGGCAAAAGGTCTCAGCGGCGGATATTCTTTG
>JASJGP010000249.1:0-3999 GCA_033791485.1 Desulfobacterales bacterium
CAACAGGCTAAAAGATTCAAAAATAAATTCGCGTATAATAATCGTCAGTCTGTATTCAGATGCGGTATATATCTCTGAAGCGTTCAAATACGGGGTTAGTGGATACTTTTCAAAACTTTCCGATCTTGGGTTACTCGTTAATGATTTAAATGTATCAAAAAGGGTGCAAGGGCATGGAAGGCAATATTATTTGAGCGGTTCACATTTCAGGCCATCGGTTTGAGCGGTGGTCTATGATTCATCCAATAAATCAATTTTTTAACTCCTCTTTTACCGCAATTCCTATTTTTTCCAGGGTGTAGGGTTTTTTTATGTATTCACCCGCGCCTAATCTTTTAGCCTCTTTAACTCGATCAGTTTCTGAATACCCGCTTGCAATGATCGCTTTTTGGTTTGGGTGAAGCTTTATAATTCTTTTATAAGTTTCCAATCCATCAATTCCTGGTTTCATTATCATGTCTAAAATCAATAAATCAGCAGAATTATTTTTCATGTATTCGATGGCATCTTCACCACTCGAAACCGTTGTTACGGTATAATTCAACTTACCTAAGATATTTGCAGCAATATCCCTTTGCTCTTTAACGTCGTCAATAATTAATACAGTCTCCTTTTTGCCCATATATTCTTCAACGGGAGTAAAGCCTTTTTTTATTACAGTTTTTTCCCGCGTTACCGGAAAATATAGAGAGAATGTAGTCCCGACACCTTCAGTGCTTTTTACGTCAATATACCCATTATGGTCATGGATCGTCCCCCAAACAACAGCCATTCCAAGCCCGGTGCCACTTCTTCCCATTGCTTTTTTAGTATAAAATGGTTCAAATATCCTGGTTAGGTCTTCAGCCGCTATGCCTAATCCAATGTCTTTAACTTTTAAAACTACGAAATCACCCTCCTTTATTTCCTCATTCCCTTTTATTGGTGTGTCAACATATTGGTTACATGTTGAGATGGTAATTTTTCCGCCTGATGGTTGGGCTTCAGCTGCATTTGATACAAGATTCATTACCATTTTTATCAGTTGAGTCGAAGATCCTTCAATATTCAATATGTCTTTATCAAGGTTAGTTATAAAAGAGACCTTGGAATGATATGTTGTTAACTTTTCATATTCCGGTGATTTCAAATAATCTAAGATGATATCATTTAAGTTTAAAACGATCTTGTTTTCTACTCCCCTTCTTGCAAGCGTTAATAGGTCCTGAACAATTTCAGCAGCTTTTTGACCAGAGCTTTGTATTGTCAGGATTGGTTTTCTTAAAGGGCTGTCTTCTTCAAGATCCATTAGTAACAAATCAGGATAAGAAACAATCCCGGACAACACATTATTAAGATCATGGGCTACTCCTCCTGCAAGTAGACCTATGGCCTCCATTTTTTTCGATTGCTGGAGTTGGAATTCTAGTCTCACCTTGTCATTATCTTTTTCTAAAAACTCAAATTCTACCGCTACCATCCGGCAAACAGTTTTAATTAAGTTCAAATCCCATTCATCAAATTCTCTCTTTTTACCGAATACGTTTATAATACCGGTAACCGCCCCCTCGCGGTCGAAAATGGGTATTCCGGCATAGCTTTCCGCTTTTATATCTGACAAGCTTTGCGCTAAAGGAAATCGTACATGCGCATCTGATGTTATTACAATCGGCTTCTTTTCGGTGGCGATCTGCAAGATGGGCAAACCGCTTGAAGGATCGAAAAGCTTATCATCGTTTATGCTAATTTGTGAAAAAGCAACCGGATGGAAATTATTTTCTGTCTGCTGAACTTTTATAATAAGCGTATTGATGCCCAATACTTCAGATAAGGCATCGGCAACATGGTTGAAAAGGTCCTCCCCACGATTGGTGATGGCTATGTGGTACAAATGTTCTATCCATTTGTTTCTTTCCTTTAGAGAAAGCATCATTTTGGAGATGCTGTTGCTTAAAAATTCAAGTTCATAGATACCTTTATATTCCGGTGAATGCCCCATTCGTATGGCACTGATAATCTGTTTAAGCGGCCTTCTGAGAAGGCGGTCCTGAAGCAATAAGATCAGTATAATACCTAGTGACAACAGAATACCGGTAATAATGTATACAATATTAACCCGTTTGATTAGGGGAGAATAAGCCTTCGTATCCTTTATTAGGTCAACATGCCACCCCCAGGGTTTAAAAGCAAAATGCTGAAAATAATATATTTTGTTCTTAAAATGAACCGTTGAGGAGAGCCCTTTATGATGGTGCTTGATAATAAATTTCATTAAATCCGGTTCGATTTGGTGTTGAAGCAATTCACCTTTTTTAAGCTCGGTCAACCGGCATCCGACTTTGCTTCTTTTGGCATAATCCTCAATAGCGCCTAAAGTGATCGCCTTTTTTATGGTGACTGCCTTTTTGTTGTCCATTTGTCCGGTTTGCATCAACTCAGTAAAGTTTTCATCACAGATATTATATATTTCACTGGTAATATTTGTTAACGCCTCTTTGATCTGTTCATCGGCAAATTCCGAAACAGACCGCAGGACAAAAAAGTACAGTCCTATACCAACAAGACAAATGACCACTAACACCGGGACGACCATTCGAAGAGGCAAGCTTTGAGAAATTCGCTTTATAGATATTGTCATTAAAATACGGGTTCCGCTGTTTTTATTTGATTAGGCCAGACCAATTCCTTACGTCCATTCTGCCATTGTATGATAAATGTGTGCTGCCTCACTTGCTTTCCGGTTTTATCGACGCCAAACCGTCCAATGATGGTCATGGTATCCATATGAAACAACGCATTACGCACTTTATCCTTATTGATACTTCCCGCTTCGCCCAATGCTTTCTTCAGAACCTGGCCTGCTGCGTAGGCAAGACCTGCATGATATCCCGGAGTTTCCCGATATGTTTCAATAAATTGCTGATTGAATTTTTGTGCGCCTGGATAGTTGGCTCTGGGTTCCCAAAGCGACGTTCCAAAGACAGACTCGGCATCCAATCCGCATCGGTCGTAAAAACCCTGAAGCGCGGGTCCAACCGAAGCGTAAAATGCTTTTGGTCGCCACCCAATCTTTTTCAAAGCTTTCGACATGTTGACCGCTTCATTCATATGGCCGCATACCATCAGTACTTGCGAATTCTTTTCTTTAGCTTTTAACGCCAAGGGTTTCAGATTCAGCGTGCCTTTTTTGAATTTCTTAAAATCGACGATATTCAAACCAAATCGCTTTGCCCATTTCTTTGCGCTTTCGGCCAAATCGATGGAAAACGGATCATCGGCATAGACCACTGTAATTCTATCCAAATCGTTTAAAACAATAAGCTCTAAAAACCCGAGGGCAAATTTACTGGCGGAGGTATAGATACCGATGGCATTACGATAACCTTTTTCCCACAGGCTATCGGCTGCCGCACCTGCAATCAAAAGGGGCATATCGTTTTCTTCCGCGACGGGCAGAACAGCTGCCGTAATAAGGCTGGAATACGGGGCAAACAGCAAGTCGACATGTTCCTTTTTTATCAGTTCCCGATATATAGAAACGGCACGCTCAGGGTCACTTTGATCATCTTTAACGATCACCCGCACAGGCCTTCCCAATATACCGGTTTCATTGTTCACATTCTGTTCCCACAATCTAAACCCTTTATTCAGAGCATCTGACATTACGGCAAACCTTCCGGTAAGTCCAAGGCTGACGCCGATTTTAATCGGCTTTTCCGCCATACAAGGGGTTTGAAAAGCAAACATTGCAATAATAAGAAGCAGGGCAATCCGTTTCCATCGACCGATTGACTCCAATACTCCTGAATGAAAAAAGCCGAATCGAATGCTAAATAAATCCGTATCCATATGTATTTTTTTCCTGTTCTTGGGGTTAATGAAAAAAATGGTTGATAATTTCTGGTATTGAGGCGTCTAATTGACAAATCGATTTTATTGCGCAGATTTATTTGTCCTACCAAACATCTGGGCACTTTGGGTCACGATATCATTCAAATTGATGGAACTGCTTTATTATGT
>JASJGP010000250.1:0-3827 GCA_033791485.1 Desulfobacterales bacterium
GTTGCCCTGTTGAAAGGACTTTTGTAAAAGTCCCTGCCTCCTACCATTGCAACAATGCCGCCGGATTGTATATCCAGGGAAATAAGAGAACACTGCGGTTTTGGGTTTATAATCTTATTTTTTTTCATTCTTTTTTCCAGCGCAAAAAGACCATTTTCGACTGACTGTTCGGCAGCTTTCTGAAGCGGCCAGGAAAGTGTCGTGAAGACTGTGAGACCGCTTTTATAAAGCCGTGTCGGCCCTATTATTTCTTCCAGAAATTTTCTAACATGCTCAACAAAATAAGGCCCTTTAACCGGATCAAAACCGGATTTTTCAGGGAGAAGCGTCTGTTTCAGGGCTTTGTTAAGGACCGGTTCAGTGATTATTCCTGTAGCGGCCATTTGCTTTAAAACAATATTTCTGCGTTTTAATGCAAGTTCTAAGTTTACAAGGGGGGAATAGCGGGAAGGGGACTTTGGCAGGCCGGCTATGAGGGCGCATTCGGCAAGATTTAAGCTTTTGGCGGTTTTTCCAAAAAACAGCCTGGCGGCTGATTCAACACCATATGCACCACTGCCGAAATAAACCTGGTTTAAATACAGCTTGAGTATTTCATCTTTTGTGTAGCGGCGTTCCAGCTGAAAAGACAGAACAGCTTCTTTCATTTTTCGAATAATGGTTTTCTTTGGCGTAAGAAAGAGTGTTTTTGCAAGCTGCTGTGTTATTGTGCTTGCCCCTTCAACATACTCCCCTGCCCAGATATTCTTAATTATGGCCCTTAAAATTCCCTTAATATCAACTCCACTGTGCTTGTAAAATTTTCTGTCTTCGGTAGCGATTAGCGCTGTCTTAAGATAATGAGGAATATCTTTAAGAGGAACGGGGTCTCTTTTTTCAATAAAAAGCTCTGCAAGCAGAACCTTGTCCGCAGAATATATGCGGGTAACGGCGGACGGATTAAAGTTTTCAAGAGCACGAATCTGGGGGAGATCGCGAGTCAGGCCGAAAAATACGCCTGCAATAATTCCACACAGAATTCCTGAAAACACTACAATTAAAGTAATAACCTTTGATTTGGTGATACGGATTTTTGTCATGAGTTTCAGCCAAAGATGGCCTGAAGTTGGGATGAAAAAACGATGGGTTATTTATTTTCAGACCCTTAAGACTTCATTTAGCTTTTTACTAAATTCATTTATATTATATGGTTTGGCGATAACACCGATGAAGCCATAGTCTTTATAACTGGTCATAACCGGGCTGTTTGAATAGCCGCTTGATACGATGGCTTTAATCTTAGGATCTATTTCAATTAACTTTTTAATAGCTTCTTTACCCCCCATTCCACCGCGGACAGTTAGATCGAGAATAACCACATCAAAAGGACTTCCGGACTCCATAGCCTTTTTATACATTTCAACAGCTTGAGTTCCATCTTTTGAAAATGAAGCTTCGTAACCAAGACGGTTTAATATATGACCGGTGATTTTGATTACCATCTTTTCATCGTCCATCACAAGGATCCTGCCTTTTCCCAAAACAAGTTTTTCCTTTTCAGGAGCTTTCAAAGGTTTCTGTGCAACATTTGTTTCTTCAGAGGCAGGAATATAAAAATGTAAGGTGGTTCCGGTTTCCGCGGCGGATTCAGCAACGATATTTCCATTGTGTTGTTTTATTATGGAATAGCATATGGAAAGGCCGAGCCCCATACCTTTTTGTGTTCCAATATCTTTTGTTGAAAAATAAGGGTCGAATATTTTATCTAAAATTTCTTTTGATATTCCGATACCCTGGTCTATTATCGATATTTTTACATAATTAGCTTTTTCTAATACGCGGGTTTTGTCAGCGATATTGACGTTTTCAGCTATAACTTTAATAATTCCACCACTCGGCATTGCCTCTCTTGCATTCATAACCAGGTTGTGAATTACATGACCAATCTGTGTTTTATCGATATGAACCAGCCACAGATCGTCTGGAATGGAAAACTCACATTTAATATTAGAACCGCTCAGAGTAAATTCAGTTGCGCTTTTGATTACAGGTGCAATCGATGCTGTTTCCATAATGGGCGCTCCGCCCCTGGAGAAGGTTATCAGTTTCTGGGTTAAAGACTTGGCGGTCATAGAAGCTTCGAGTGCTTCATCCAAAAGGTGGGAAATCATATCATCAGGCTCTATGTAAGATTGTATAAGCGAGATATTTCCGATTATCACTGTAAGCAGATTATTATAATCATGAGCAATCCCACCTGAAAGAGCTGCAATAGATTCAAGGTCCCTTATTTTCTGAAGTTCATCTTCTGATCTTTTGTCCGGCTGTATACCTTTATTTTTTTTAGTCAAAATAGTTCCCTGAAAATGAATTTAACTTTAGACGGTTTCGTAAAAAGTCCAACTTCTGCGTTGTGCTGCATTTCGTAATCATTCAACGTACGATAAGTACGCCTCATGATTACAAAATTTGCACGCCTTGAATTTGAACTTTTTACGAAACCGTCTAAATCAATAGTAGCTACAACTAACTGATATTTAATGGGTTCCGGCTTCTACCGGAATGATAAAAAAATAAATATTTTGACTTTTTACGAGTTTATCAAAAGTAATGGGTATTTTTAATAAATTTCTTTAGAAAAAACAAGAGGTGTCAATTTTTTATATTTTTTGTAGCCGTTCACGGCTTGAAACTTGAAATTGGAAAGTAGAAATTTGAAAGCGATGAAACGAGTTTGCGAGTTGGGTGCATACAAACCGGCAGGAGTGTTATCAGATATGGTCCTGCACAACTTGGATAAGTGGAACAAAAATTGAAAAAATCGGCCCCAAATTGAATGCGCTCATCAACAGCACAAGAGCATGAAAGGCAAATTTCTAATTTCTATTTTCTAATTTCAGCGTTCTGTGAACGCTTACCATTTTTTATGGCAATCATAACAACATTTTCAACATGCTTTAAATCCATCGGTTTCCTAATACAGTCATAAGCGCCAAGGTCAATGCTTTCCGTGATTATTCCCTGGTCAGGAACAGCGGTGATCATTATAACTCCTGTTTTGGGATTTAACTTTTTGATCTCTTTAAGCAATTGTATACCGCTTATCCCGGGCATAACAATATCGAGCAGAACAAGGTGAGGACACACTTCTTTTACTTTATTTATAGCGGTATAACCATCTGAGGCCGTATAAACCTCATAGCCCTTTAAAGTTAAATAATTTTTTAAAAGGTCGCATACCACAACTTCATCATCTACAATGAGGATTTTATCCATTTTTTGACCTAATTTATTATAATATCATCTCTAATCATCCAGCCGTCTTTGTCCACAATTAAAGTTTTGGAATGTTTTTCTATGGAAAAGTACAAAACCAGGTCTTTTGTATTTTCAACCCAGAATCCTATGCAGGGAACACCTTTTTTATAAGGCATAGTACACTGTATGGCAGGATCAAAAGGATCGTATAAAGCCAGCATTTGCATAACGGTCTTTCTGATACAACTCAGTGTATTTTCTTCAAACCTGACGTCATCCAGTGAGATTTCATTTAAACTGCTTATATCAACATCAATACATTCACCTATATGTTTTTTAATGCTGAACATGAAAATAATTCCTTAGGCTATACGAAATTTTGCATTAACGAACGTCTAATAGTTAATATCGGCATATTAATAAAAAAACTTGAAGGAAATTATCTTTGGCAGTTGTCAATATTTTGAGGCCGCTTCCGCGTAGGGAATATGCCCGGAAGGGTTAATTCCTGTCCTAGCTTACCCTGATTCAGGATTAAAGAAGAGTTGCCATAATGTCTACCAAGATGGATGATAATGGAAAATAACAGC
>JASJGP010000251.1:0-3511 GCA_033791485.1 Desulfobacterales bacterium
GAGAACCTCTTTGGTAACCAGGTAGGCACTCATTTCCGGTTTCAGATCGTAAGTGGAAACCTCACGAGGCGATGGAATCAGGCACCGATCTTCCAAAGGAAATGGTTTTTCTTCCCCCCCGTTAAAAAAGTATGTGACATGGGCATATTTTTCAGTTTCTGCTATTCTTAGTTGATGTAGGCCCTCTTTGCTTATTACCTCTCCAAGGATTTCATCCAGATGAACCGGTGGGAAAGCTATGGGAAGCGTAAAATTTTCATCATAAAGGGTCATGCAGACAAATTCGCATAGCTTCGGGTAAAATTTTCTTGCAAAAAATTCAAAAGCCGGATCAGTTAAAGCTCTTGTTATCTCTCTGGCACGGTCTGCTCTAAAGTTAAAAAAGATAACTCCGTCATTGTCCCGGAGCAATCCAAGGGGATTTTCATCTTTATCTGTCATAATAATGGGTCGGACAAATTCATCAGTCTCATCCCGCTGGTAGGCGCTTTTTACAGCTTCAACCGGATCTTTTTCACATGTTGCTTCACCCAGCGTATAAAGGTGGTATGCCTTTTCTACTCTGTTCCAGCGGTTATCCCGATCCATTGCGTAAAAACGCCCGCATATTGTTGCAATTGCCCCAAAATTTTTATCGGTTATATGTTTCTGTAACTGCTTAATATATCCGACACCACTATCCGGCGGTGTATCGCGGCCGTCAAGTATGGCATGAACATAAGCTTTGCTTACCCCTTTCTTCCTGGCCATATCCAGAAGGGTAAACAGATGCTCAAGCTGACTATGCACACCTCCGTCTGAAACAAGACCCATAAGGTGAAGCGTTGAGCCATTTGTATTTACCTTTGATATCACAGAGTTGAGCATTTCATTTTTTAAAAATTCTCCATTGCTAATTGCCTTATCGATTTTCAGAAGATCCTGATACACCACCCTGCCTGCACCGATATTCAAATGTCCTACCTCGGAATTTCCCATGATGCCATCCGGAAGTCCTACAGCTTCACCTGAGCAGAAAAGCTGTGTATCAGGATATTCTTCCTTAAGTTTGTCCAGAAAAGGTGTTTTGGCAAGGTAAACAGCATTACCTTGTTTTTTGGCACTTATTCCCCATCCATCAAGAATAATCAGCATACATGGTCTTTTTTTACCAGGCATTTGTTTTTACACCCCTTCCTTTTTTATTGCTTCAATGAGGCTTTTTGTCTTTATCCTTTTAGCATCCACCCAGAGCCCTTCGAGGTCATAAAAATTTCGCACTGATTCATAAAACACATGGATAATCACATGTCCATAATCGAGCAAAACCCAGTGCCCTTCTTTTTTACCCTCCACGCTCAAAGGTTTTTTCCCAGCTTTATTTAGCTCTGTCTGGATAAATTCAGCTATTGCCGTAACCTGGCGATTTGAACTTCCGCTACAGATGATAAATACATCTGCTACAGAAGTGAGATTACGGACATCCAGCACAACAAGCCCAAGCGCTTTTCTGCCTAAAGCCGCTTTAACATAAAGATCAAGTGAAGGATCATAATCATGCTTCATAGGTAAAGCCCTTTAGTTTTTATAAAGTCGATTGCCTCGTCAGGTACCAGAAACCGGATGGATCGTTCCTTTTTTATAAGGCTTCGTATTGCCGATGATGAAATTTCAAGAGGAGTTACATCAAAAAGGAAAAGGGGCTCCATTTCCAAATGAATAAAACCGGATTGTGAAGAGTCATATTTATAGCCGGCAGATATCTTGGATTTAATGAAATTTTCAATCTTTTGTTGTCTCAAGGACGGATCTATGTGTTCTGCATAAGGCCTTGTTAAAATAATAAAAGGAATAAGGGGAAAAAGATCCATATACGATTTCCATGTGTCAATCTCAAGGAAAGCGTCAAGCCCGAGGATAAAATAGAGTTTGGATTCTTTTGGCAGAACCGACTTAAAATATAGAACCGTATCAATGGTATATGAAGGTCCTGAGCGTTTTAATTCAACATCAGAAGCAGAAAAGCCCGGCGTGTTTGAAGTTGCAATACGAGCCATTTCATAGCGTTCTTGGGCACCGGCAACGTGCCCTGGTTTTTTGTGCGGCGGGATAGCGCAGGGAATTAAATAAATCTCATCTAAAGAAAAACCTTCTTTCGCTTCCAAAGCGGCCCGAAGGTGACCAAGATGAATCGGATTATATGTGCCGCCAAAAAGTCCTATTCGCATTTTAATTCCTTTTCGGAGTCTACGCCTACCTGCGTGAGTCCTTAGTTTCCTGGCCTCATAGCATCCAATTTTCTCAGCATTAGCTTTGCGCTTTTCATGTCATTTCAACCTTCAACTCTGAACCTTGACCCGCTGACCCGCGAACTCCTGAATAATTATCCAGCAATTTAACAATTTGAGATTTCAGCTCTTCAATCCCTGTTCGGTTGATTGCGGAAATCAGCAATATTTTTTTATCCTTTGCTGCAGATTTGAATATATTGGCTGCCTCATCAGCGCCCGGTAAATCCAGTTTATTTACAACCAAAATTTGAGGTTTCTCTGCAAGTCCTTTGCTGTACATGGCAAGTTCTTTGTTAATTGTATTATAAACCTTGAGAGGATTTTCCAGATCTATGGATAAAACGTCAATGAGGTGGACAAGGATGCGGGTGCGTTCAATATGGCGCAAAAATTTAATGCCAAGACCGGCTCCTTTATGTGCGCCTTCAATCAATCCCGGAATATCTGCTACAACAAAAGGTTCTCCCCAGGGGGTTTGAACAACACCCAGGTTTGGCGAAAGGGTTGTAAAGGGGTAATTTCCTATTTTAGGGTTTGCTGAAGAGATGGAACTGATAAGCGTGGATTTGCCTGCATTGGGCAGACCGATGATGCCAACATCGGCAAGAAGTTTAAGATCGAGCTTAAGTGTCAGTGTTTCGCCCGGCTCACCTGGCTGAGAAAATCGGGGAGAACGGTTTGTCGATGATTTAAACCGCCTGTTTCCCTGACCGCCTCTGCCGCCTTTTGCTGCTATAAAAGTTTCGCCGGGTTTTGTAAGATCTTTTAGAATTTGTTCTGTTTCAGCGTCGCTGACAAGTGTTCCCGGAGGGATTTCTATGATAAGGTCATGGCCGGTCTTTCCGGTTTTTTGCTTACCCTGGCCACTGGCGCCGTTTATGGCTTTAAACTGTCTTTTGAATTGAAAATGTTGCAGCGTCCGTTTGCGCAAAGTTGTTTTTAAAACAACATCGCCGCCTTTACCACCATCCCCGCCGTCAGGTCCTCCCCGCGGGATAAACTTTTCGCGCCTGAAACTGACACAGCCGCTCCCGCCGTCCCCGGATTGAACAGTAATAATCGCTTCATCAATAAATTTCACACTTAGAGAGAGCCCTCAACATAAACGCTTGCTTTTTTACGGGTACGGCCAGATCGTTCATAAGACACAACACCGTCGATCTTGGCAAACAGGGTATAATCCTTGCCTATCCCAACGTTCTCTCCCGGATGTATTCTTGTTCCAAGCTGTCGAACAAGTA
>JASJGP010000252.1:0-3466 GCA_033791485.1 Desulfobacterales bacterium
ACCTGCTTGACCTGTAAGGATCACGATGTACTCGTCTCCTCCGTACCGAACGATACGGTCCTCGTTGTCGAGATTCGAATGGACGACTTCGGCCACTTCCCACAAGACTTTGGCGCCAAGCAGATGCCCGTGCTTGTCCACCACCTGCTTGAAGTTGTCCATATCGAAGAATACTAGCGTCAATTTCTCTATCTCGGCAGAAGTCGGGCTCAGGCACTGATCAAGATACTGGTGAAGGAAACGCGTGTTATTAAAACCCGTGACATCGTCGGTAACGCTTTGTTGCTGTAACATCGCATTCGTTCGCTCAAGCGTGTCCTGGTAGTCTTTCAGTATTCGCTGGTTTTTTTCTTGTAATCTGACGTGCCTGCGAAGCTCCATCTGTGCCATGACCTGCCGGGACAAGGCACGTAGAGAGTTGATCTGCTTCTCGGTGAGTGTGCGCTGAACTTGATCGATTACGCAAAGAGTGCCCAAAGCCTCGCCCTTTGGCGTCAGCAGGGAGGCACCAGCGTAAAAGCGGATCCATGGTTCCCCGGTAACGAACGGATTGTCCGCGAACCGCTCATCAGCCTGCGCGTTGCTAACGATAGTGATATCCGGTTCAAGAATGGCGTGCGCGCAGAAAGCATTGTTTCGCGCCGTCTCCGGAATCGTCAGGCCCACCTTGGACTTGAACCACTGCCGTGTGCTGTCAATCAGAGACACAGCGGCCATAGGCGTAACACAAATTTCGGAAGCCAACAAGGTGATGTCGTCGTAGGCGTCCTCTGGCAAAGTGTCTAGAATCTGATAGTTGAGCAGCGCTTCAAGGCGCGCGGCTTCGTTGCTTGGTAGTTCTGCTTTCATCGTACGATCCTTTCTGTCCTAACCCGACTGTAATAGTTCATACTCGATTTGACAGATGCCGGTTTTGACTAGGTGTCTGTCAAATTAAATTTGAATTATGTTTGTATAGAGTTGTCCTGATTGATTATCAGCATCCATCCTGAAATATTATATCTCAGGATGGACACGTTAATTTTATTTACAGATGTGATAACCCTAATCTTTCCAGGGTCTCTTTTTCAGGAACACCGTTTTCATCCCAGCCCTGAACCTTATAGTAATCATCCAACATGGTATCCAGATCGCAGACTTCGCCTTTTGCAGGTCCGGATGGCATGGGGACTTTGGTTAAACGGTCCGGCAGTGTATCATCTTTTCGGTCAAAACCGGCATTGACTATAAACATTCTTTCTGCGTTGATAATACGTTCTGCGGCCTGAATCAATTCTTCCAATGTATAATCTGCTTGTGTTGCTGTGTTCAGATACCTCAATATGCCTTTGGGTGCCATGGTCGAATTTTTTTCCGCCAGCATTCTGGCTCCGAAAAAGATGCATAGACCTGCGGCATCCACAATGGCCGATAAATCCTGGACTCTCTTTGTCGGAGCAGCTTTGCCTTCCGTACTTAAAGGATCCATGGAAAAAGTGGTTCCGAAAATTTCAAAATATGCTGGATCTCCGCGCATGTGTGAGCCGCCGATGGGTGATGTGGCATAGGCCAGTCCCATGGCTTTTGCTCCGCGGGGTTCATATCCCGGGAACTCCTGTTTTTTGGATACCATGGCAAGTTCCGGGTGACCGTAACTTTCTGCAAGGCGATAACTGGCATTTGCCAGTTTGTCTCCAAAACCTTCCCGGTAAGCCGTTAATCGCGTCAGTTCCACAAGCGCCTCACCATCTCCCCACCTGAGCGATCTTCCAATTTCGTCTTCACTCAGATAACCCCGGTCCACAAGTTCCATGGCGCAGGCAATGGTAGCGCCCATGGTAATGGTATCAAGACCTAATTCGTTACACAGATAATTTGCTTTTGTAATGGCGGCAAGATTATCGATCATGCAGTTTGAACCCATGGCATAAACAGTCTCGTACTCGGGCCCCTCACCTTCACCCTCAAAACCCGGTTCATGAACCTTAGTGATTCTGCCGCATTTGATAGGACAGCCGAAACAGCCCTGATTCTTTACCAGGTATTTATCGGTTAGTGTCGTTCCTTGGATATTTTCCCATCCTTCAAATTCTCCCTGCTGCCAGTTTTTTGTAGGCAGGATTCCTTTCTCCTGGGTGACGGCAACAACTCCGGCGGTACCGTTAATGGTGAGACCCACCGGTGTTTTCTTTGCATCACTTAAATACTGATTCAGAATTGATTGATTGAAAGATTTAAATCCATCCGGGTCTGCCAGTTCAATTTTTTTATTGCCGGACAGCACCACTGCTTTCAGATTCTTGGAACCCATAACGGCTCCGACTCCGGATCGTCCTGCAGCACGGTGTTTCTCATTCATAATGCCTGCGAAAAGAACCTTTCTTTCTCCGGCTGGCCCGATGCAGGCGACACGTGCTTTTGAATCAGTCTCTGCTAAAAGAAGGTCAGTTGTTTCGGGAACTGTTTTACCCCATATATGACCGGCGTCCTTTAGCTCTGCCTTACCATTGTTGATCCAGAGAAAAACCGGTTTTTCTGCTTTCCCTTTAAAAATGATACCGTCATAACCAGACCGTTTCATATCCCGGGGCATCATCCCCCCGGAATTGGAGCATGTGACAGCACCCGTTAACGGAGACTTGGTCATCACCATGTAGCGAGCACCTGTGGGAGCACCTGTTCCTGTGAGGGGCCCGGTCATCATGATCAACATATTTTCCGGAGACAGGGGATCACACTTGGGATTCATCTCCTTGTTCATATAATAAATACCCAGACCTCTGCCGCCGATATAATCTTTGGCAACCCGGGGGTCTAATATCTCGTCCTTAATACTTCCAGTTGTTAAATCAACACGGAGAACTTTACCCATCCATCCTTTCATAATTTAATATATCCTCTTTTATTATTATCGCGCCTTATCCTCTCAGGCACTATTTAGTATGGTGAATAATATCAGCCAGCGTCACCAATTTCATTTTATCCTCTATCTCCACCTGTATTTCACTGAAAAGATTAGTAAAAAACAAATTGATCAAGCCGGATTCCTTCATTTTCGGTTCCAGATCTTTATTGACATCGAGATGAAATGCTTTTTTATGTTCCAACGCACAGTAAATTTCCTGAAGACGAATATCTGAAGGGTCTCTTGCCAGTAAAAAACCACCAAATGGCCCCTGAATACTGGTAAGAATATTCTCTTTGGCAAGTGCAGAAAACAATTTTCTGAGTTTTGAGGCATTGATACCGGTCTGTTTGGATATAACGGTGCTATTACAGGGCTCCGGACTTGAATAAGCCAGAAAAAAAAGGGCTTTTACTGAGTTAGATAGTTTTGTTGATGCTGACATAAACATTTCCTTTATCACAACTCTAACCATGCACGAACATAAAAGCTCGAATGCGGCCCGGCCCCGGTATTTGTTTCGGACCCCCTGTCTGATAACAGAGGGTCCGGGGGTGCTTATTTTTCCTGCCAGACCGGGGT
>JASJGP010000253.1:0-4597 GCA_033791485.1 Desulfobacterales bacterium
CGTAATCATCGGTTCTTTGGTTGGAATAAGAAGACAGGAAATTGTTTATCAAATACCCATGGGCGCCGTGTATCTCTATGCCGTCGAATCCCGCTGCAACAGCGCCTCGGGCTGTTTCCACAAAGCCGGTTATCACATGCTCAATGTCAAAGAGGCTCATCGAATCGGGAACCGGATAGGGTTCGCCGGTTAACGGGTTCTTCTGCTGGGGGCTGATCGCACTGGGTGCAATGACGCGGTTGGCAGGATTGATTTCCGGCCAGGCCATGCGTCCACAGTGAAACATCTGCATGATGGAGACGGCACCTTCTTTGCGGATGGCGTCGACAACCGGTTTCCAGGCCTCGATCTGGCGCTGGGTAATCAAGCGCGCCTGCTTCGGATAGCCCTGGGCGCTTTCATAGTCGGTTACAATCGCCTCGGTATAAACAATGGCGGAACCGTTTTCAGCCCGCCGCACCAGAAAGTCCAGCACATCCTGGCGCGGAATGCTGTCACCCGGTGATGACATCCGGGTCATGGGGGCCACACCAATTCGATTTTTTAATGTGAAATTGTTTAATTTAAACGGGGAAAATAAATTATCGTCGCTCATGATAGGCTTATCCATTTCTTAGAAATAAATTTAGTGCTTTAGTGTAGAAAATAATAACGGGTTTTAGTTAGCGGTTTTGAAATTTTCTTCCTATCAATATTTGTAAGAAAATGGGGGTTGTCAAGGGAAGGATAGTATTTGAATGCAAGATTTAAGCACAAAATCAAAAGACCCGCTGAAACAATGATAGGCAATATGATGTTAGATCTTTTCTGAAGACACACCGTTAGAAGTAATCAGCAACTACAGGAATGGAAAATATTTAAGATTACCAAAAGATATATGCAATAATCCGTCATGTTTGATTCATAGCCGCAATCCACAATTCAGCCAAAGTGTGGGTTTCGTATACCCAATATACAATTTCGGAAATTAACACACAGGTGGCGGAATTTTGCACCTGAGATATAAAAGCTATACCACAGGTTTTTTGGAGATTCAAAAGTAAAGATTCGTTGGGGTTATCTTCAGATTTGAAAGGAAATTTTTTAATTGGGAACTGTATACTATATCAAATATTCAATGACTTACCGCCGAAATAATATCCTCGATAATTCTTGATTGCAAAATGCTTTCAGGCTTAGCGCTATGCAGTGTTATGTGTTTTCTATATATCTCTAGTTTAGCTATCAACTGAGATTGCAGATCTCCCTCTAAATTCTGATCCATAATTATTTGATCCATTTGACGATCAATCGCATATAGAGGAAATTGCTGGCTGTCCTTGATAATATTGATATATGAATTTGCCAGGTAATCGATATTCGCTTCGCTAATCATGACCTCTTCAGATAATTTGGATATATTTATGGCTATAGATCCAACCTCTGTTTCAGGTATGGTTTGGGTACTCAGGCTTTTTAGCATTTTAAGTTCTTTCTGCAATTGAGTATGCTGTGATTTGTATTTGACTATATATTCCTCATTGAAGAGCGCCCTCCATATGAGAGCTTCAATCGCATTGCTCTCTTTTTCTTCGTATGTATCTTTAACATTATTGACAAAGTTTGCTATTGATTTAAATGTTTGTTTTTCTGCGCTATTATTCGCCGATTCGGCAAGCCGCTCTAATTCTTTAACGAAATCCTTACTTTGATCAAGGACAGTTGTGCTTTTCTGAGATATACTCGATTGTTCGAATAGCCTGTTTTGTTCTGATAATTGTGCCCAATCGTGCTTTAGCATCGTTCTGCGGTTATGGGGAGTAACAATTGCTGATAGTACAATCCGGAATCCTAAATCACTGCTGGAAAATTCCCCGGTTTCAAGAAAAAAGGGCATCTCCTCTCGTCTTCCTGGCATAATTTCAGCCCTGCCTTTACGATAACTTCCTCCTTTAATAACAAATCCGCCTGTTGCTCCATGCAACCGTGAGCCGATAGAAAATCGAAATGCCTCAAACAGCATCTCGGCAGCGTTTCCTGCTGTATCAAAAAGGCCTAATGGATTGGGGCACTTTGTACCAATCCACGCAAGTTTATCCGGCGGTTTGGCAGCTCCTGCTTGAGTATAGACAGCATAGTCAGACAAATGTCGGTTTCTAAGGGGAAAGAATTCTTCGTTATTCAATTCAGAATCGGTTAACATATGCCCCCCTCTGGCAGCATATTCCCATTCGGCTTCAGTCGGCAAGCGGATAAAAGCATATCGGCCGTCAGGGAATTGAGGCAGCAAATCTTGCGCATTCTTCAAAAGCCATTGCGTATAGCGCCTGGTGAAATCAACAGCCTCAAACCATGAAACATTTGTTTTCGGACGTGGATCGTCAGACTTGAAAGGCTGATCCCATCCCGGGCATTCGTCATTCATGACGGTCTGCCACTGCCAACTTGAGACTTCATATTTTCCTATGAAGAAGTAAAGGGTGTTTGGATGTTCTCTATCTGAAATCGTACATCTACCATCGCCTTTTTCCGCAAAATCAAGCAATTTGGCCCTCCAGGATTCAGACAAATCGCCGAGTGTGAACGCTCCTGATATTTGTTCTATACGCCTTGCCTCCATATAGCCTTCATCTTGACGTCTGCAATCCTCGCAGCCAAGGCTCAGCTGAAAATCATCTAATAATGATTTTACGGGGATGCAGACATGACGTAGTATAATTCTTCCGCCACAGGGCATCGGTAATTCAAAATCATAGTCAGAAGGAATCGGATTCACCATATCCTTAACAATGGGAGTTTGGGAAGAACGCTTGTATTTTTTTGTGGGACAATCCTGCGCCATAACAAACTCGCCTGACAGGACCAGTACTAATCCAATAAGGAAGCTTCCTATAAATTTTAACTGATTTTTTAGTGAATCAGGCACATTCATATTCACTTTTTTGCTCCATTTCATATGATCGAATTCGATTTCGAAAAAACTTTGGCCAAACCGAACTAAATGTCACGGATAACCTTGGAAGGTTCTATTTTCGCAACTTGAAAAGCAGCATAACCTGAAGCGAGGATTGATAAGAATACAGTTAAGATAAAGGCAATCATTATGTGGCCGATAGAAATCTTGCATACGTACTCGCCTTTTGAAATATAATCAGCAAAAAGCCTATTAATAACTAGCTCGGAAATAAGATAAAGGCAGGTCGCAAGTCCGGTACCCAGTAGGCTTGTAGCAACTGCTTGTACAATTGGAAACCATATAATGTTTTTAGTTGAAAAACCGATGAGACCGGCTATTCCTAAATGGCGCTTTTTTCGATTAACATTTGCAAGGATATTGCTTGCCATTGATGCAAAGTAGCCACAAACCGCGACTATAGCAATGATTTTGAAGATAAGGCTGAAAGATCGATCTAAACTGTGTACAATTTCGATCTCTTCTGCCCTTGTATAGATCTCCAACCCCTGACTTTCCAACCGGTCTCGCAGTATAGACACGCCATAGATAGAACGAGCATAAAGCCTAAAACTTGGATAATCGATAGTACCAGCTGGAGGTGATTTTCCCGGCCAACTGAATAATTTTGAGCTAAAACCATCCCTGTAATTTTCCGTTGCTTTCAATAAAGCCAGCCGGACGAAGGCCGCATCCCTTGAGAAGGCTTCAATCGGAAGTATCGCGGCCAGTTTCAAATCAATTGTTACCTGTTCCTTTTTCCCAGCCAGAGATCTACCGACTCTGCCGGTAACGATCTGTCCGATCTGCGTATTCAATTTTCGTGCAGCTGATGCTGATAGAACGACCTCCTTATTATTTTTTGGTATCTTACCCCACTTTTCCAACAACGGATCGCCTTCATCTGTGGGAATTAAATCTACCGCAAGTGTATAAGACCGCTTGTCCTCCAAATTGGAAAGGAGCATGTTCGCGGCAATTGATCGTGTCTGGGGGATGAGAAATGCCACCTCAGGGAGCTTACCTTCTGTCGAAAACCATTCAGGGCTATAGCTGCCACTTCCGATCGGTGATACTTCTAAGTTTCGTGGATCTTTAACCAAACGATCCACCATAGTACTGATAATCCCGCTCTTTACGCCAAATAAAACCAGCAAAGGAGCCAAGATTGCCGCCAGACCCATCACAGCGCATATCGTAAGCAAGCGCTCATGCACATAGTCGTATAATGACAAACGGATAATAGTTTTTAGCCTGTGCATTTCTTCCTCTGTTTAGCCAGTAGCTTTAGCACGCACAGTCCCATCTGCCGGGTCTCGGTCAAGGCTGAATTTTATGCGTCGGAATCCAAGTTCTTTCACACGCTCCCATTCATGGGTCGCGACAATGAAGGTCACATCTTTTTCATCAGCAATTTGAGTAAAAATTCCCATAACCTCTGTCGCATTTATTGGGTCAAGTGAGGCTGTGGGTTCATCAGCAATGACAACCGATGGTTCGTGCGCCATGGCACGGGCGATAGCTACACGCTGTCGTTCTCCAACCGAGAGTTGCATAGGGTATTTTTGCAGATGACGCTCAATCCCAAGTTTAACCGCCAGTTTTTTAACCGCTTCTTGCGCAGGTTGCCCCAGTCCAAACAAGCTTAAACCGATATTGTCGTAC
>JASJGP010000254.1:0-2685 GCA_033791485.1 Desulfobacterales bacterium
GCCCACCTGAGCTTTTATGCAGCCGGCCACAATATCCGGAACGTATTCGGCGCGAACAGCAATCACTGCCAGATCCACTTTGTCGGGTATTTCCGAGACGTTTCGAAATACCCTTTCACCCTGTAGAATCCCGCCACCGGGGTTTACAGCAAATACCTTAACAGGATACCTCAACTGATTTTTATTGAAGACCACGTTGGCAGGATGGCGTTCGTTGTTCAACGACACGCCAATAATGGCCATGGTTTTTGGTTCAAACAGCCTTCGAAAGTTCATCATGATATCCTTTCCCCAAAAGAAGCTATAAATCTATGAATGATGATAAGGAGTTATGTTTTTTATCAAAAAATATACTGAAAGTTGCCTTGTGAGTCAATAAAAACGGAAAGGATTGGTGATAAAGATTGCATTGGAAATAAGTTTTTTAAATTGGCTTGTAACTTTTTTATCTTTGTTCATCAAAAGTTACAAGTGTCCTATAGGTTATTTGCTGGATGGTTCTGGAGAATTCGTTTTTAAACCGTTCGTTCTCTGCGTTTGAAAACTCCTCAAATTTTACAATTTCCAATTCCTTCATCAAATTAAGAAGTTCAAGCATTGCTCTTTCCGCAAGTTCATTTGATTGAGTAACCCTAACATCCTTGTCTTTGATATTCCTAATCGATGAAATAGCATCTTTAAATTGATCATCAGGGTTGTCGGCGCGTTTAACCAAAATTTCGAAAATAAGCGTAAAAAGAGCATCGATTCTATCACTTTTTATCAGTGTTGGGCTGTGGAAAAAAGAGAAGTCTTTCTCCACCCGAACGGTGCCTTTGCCAAGATTCAGTATTTTTTCAAACCAGTTAATTGTGTATCGCTTATATTCATCCTGGCTCCATTTACCCTTTACCCAAATATGTGCTATTATGGTTTGGGGTAGATATGTAAGACAGTCCTGGTAGGTATCATAATTATAGGTTCCTAATAACGCTCCTGACTGGAAAATATCTATCCCGGGTTTTTTTGCATGCTCTGATATTTCAGCGCATAAAATTCTCGGATCTTTGCCTGGTCTGGCTATCAAAATTTTATAGGATGGTTTCCCCTTTTGAATTCGCTGAAGTTCGACTGCGGATTCAGGGGGGGTAACGGATCCGGCAATAGATGGCGGTAAAAAGGCAGCAATAAGGTTGGGACTCAGATCAACTGCCTCCAGGGCAGCCTTGAAAACCGGAAAGTCATCTTTTTCCAGAGGCTGAACAGGAATCAGTTTGCCAGGTTCCATATACGGTGAAAAAACATTCAGCATTGCCTCAAGTCCGCCTTGCCAGTGGGCACTTCTGGGATCTTTTTTTTCGTCAATCCATTGTTTAATTTTTTTGGCTATTTGGTCCATCAAGCGTTCCTCTTTTCGAATATGCAGTGTTTAAAGGGCCATCGTAAAAAACAGCAAGTAACCCGCGCCTAATTGTAACCTGAATCTTGCATGAAGGGAATTGGTGTCAATTCATCCGGCAGATATCCCAGCAGACGTGCCAGAATAGTTTTTATTCTCCTACACCAGTTTTCTGCTTTGCAAGCACCTCCTCGACCTCCCTGGGATAGCAGTTAAAGCCGCCCACAATGATCATATCTTTTTTACGATCGGTAATAATGATATACCCCTCATCATCAATGTGACCTATATCTCCGGTAAGAAAATAACGGCGACCTTCTATATCCCTGAAAACCCCTTTATTTTCCTCAGGTTTACTCCAGTATCCTTTCATCACCTGGGGCCCGCTGATTGCGATTTCTTCGTCATCGCCTCGGGGCAGTTCTTTTGTGCCATTGCCCATATCGAGAATTTTTACATCGGTGAGGTAAGTATTCACAGGCACTGCATCTGCGCACGCCTACAGGCCTTAGATTGTATTAACTTTTTGTTCCGAATGGCGTGGGTACGAATAGAGATATAAAATAAAAGCCATCAAAGGCATCATCTTCTTGTAATCCCTGCTCACGTTAATCCCTTGTGTATCATGAGAGCAACCGGTTAAATTTTTTATAACAAATATCGGTGGGTATGTCAAAAGGTCTCTCTAAAAAGCAAGCATCAACGCCCGTGTGTTGCAACCCATTATCTACCAAGAAGGCACTGTGGGAAAAGGGTGTAGGCCTTATTCATGACATTCCAACGGTTAAAGAGCTTTTTGACCGGATCATGGCAAAGCCCCAAAAACAGTGTCACAGTTAGCGAATTAGTTATTCTTTTCGTTGTTCTTCAAGCTCGATAAAATTGGAAAGAGTGAAGAATTTAACGGTCTCTTTGGTAAGATTTATATATTCTTCACGGGTAACACCCAGCATGGGCAGGAAAAAGGCCTCACCTGAGATATAATTATGTATGGCATTCATCATCGTTAAGACCTTCATCTTCGCAGAAGGGGATGCATTGTTCCTGCCCTGGGCAAGTTCCATTGAATAGGCTATATCAGATATAAATTCCGGGATGTGCTTGTCAAAGCTGCTGTCATGGCGGTTTTTAGTAAAATATCTGAAAATGGTAAGATTTGATAATTCAGAATGGTCAAACAGGTAGTCAACCAGTTCATCTATGGCTATTTCAATACGTTCCGCCAAAGGGCGCCCCTTGATAATGCTTTCAACTTCTACAAGTTTGGCCCTGATTCCATCGTTCATATCAATGATCACTGCCTCATA
>JASJGP010000255.1:0-5917 GCA_033791485.1 Desulfobacterales bacterium
GGAGAAACACCTAAGAAACGTTGGATTTTCGGGTCTTTGCTTTTGAGCATTTTATCCACGTTTTTCGAAGTGATTCCCATTTCCTCAGCTTTGATCATGGCAAGCACAGAATAATTGACAATATCTTTCCATTGGTTGTCACCATGGCGAACAACAGGAGCAAGGGGTTCCTTGGAAATAATCTCAGGTAAAATCATATAAGCCGTGGGGTCGGGAGCCACTGCCCTGGTTCCGGCCAGTTGAGAGGCGTCAGATGTCAGACAGTCACAACGCCCTGCAAAAAAGGCTTTGGCAAGTTCAGCCGTGTTTTCAATCACAACCGCTTTCATTTTCATGCCGTTTGCACGGAAATAATCCGCTACATTCATCTCGGTAGTTGTTCCAGGCAGGACACATACCGTAGCGCCATCGAGCTCCTTTGCACTTTTTACACCCAGTTTCTTGGGAACAAGAAAACCCTGACCGTCGTAATAGTTGACTTGGACAAAATCGAGACCCAAAGCGGTGTCGCGACCCAGAGTCTGAGTACAATTACGGGTCAACACGTCAATTTCACCGGACTGCAAAGCCGTAAATCGTGTTTTGGCTGTCAATGGGGTGAATTTTACCTTGTTTGGATCACCAAATACCGCAACAGCAACGGCACGCGCCGTGTCCACATCAAGACCCCGCCAGACACCTTTTTCATCCGGCTTTCCAAAACCGAACAAATCACCGTTTACACCGGCCTGGATAAACCCTTTTGCCTTGACATCAGCAAGGGTTCCTGCCATGGCCGTTCCAGCACCAGCAAGAACTAAAGCAACAGCTATCACTACACACAATTTAAAAATTTTCATGCTCTCTCCTCCTTTTTGTTTAACGTTTTGTTAACAAAGATTGCACAACTGCAATCCTCGATTTCTCCAGCCCCCGAATTAAAACAATTTTTATTAAACCAATGAATCCATAACAGAAAGGTCTAAGGTTTTGCAAGACAAATCATTTAAGGCAGTACCATCTTTTGGGTTTTGCCTTTTTCAAATTTTAAAATTCATCCCTTTCTACATTTAATTCTACTCCAATGCCCTCTATGTTTTGCCAGATAACCGCCCCTAAGCACTTTGAATCTTTCGCTTTTGAATATGGAAGTGCCAAATTAAGCGTCTGGCCAACAAAAAATTTATCCTTTGTTTCTACAAAAATACCGGATATACTGTAATTTTTTACTTCCCCCTCGTAAAACTGTTGTTCAGAGGCATAAAAAATGGACCCATTAAAAGGTTTTCTTTGCTCCTTTCTCAACTCTTTTCTTGTTTCCATAGATTTTTCCCTTGTTTTCTTTTTTGAAGGTATAGACATTGAAACCTCATTTTGAAAAATTTAAAAAGGCATGATAAAAATTCAAGTTTTTTATTTTAATTTTACTCCAACGCCCTCCCTATTTTTCCAGACAACCTCCCCTAAACGCTTTTTTTTTCTTGCTTTTGAATATGGAAGTGCCAAATTAAGCGTCTGACCAACAAAAAATTTACCCCTGGTTTTTACAAAAATACCGGATGCACTGTAATTTTGTACTTCCCCTTCGTAAAGCTGCTCCTCAGTGGCATAAAAAATGGACCCTATAAAATGTTTTCTTGGTTCCTTTCTCAATTCTTTTTTTGTTTTTGCAGCTTTCTCATTTATTTTCTTTTTTGGAGGTGTAGACATTTAAAATCTCCCTTAGAAAAATTTTAAAAAGGGTGTTTTGAAAAGGTCTCTATGAATTAGCAAAGATCATCCTCTTTATCAATAGAAGATATGAATAAAAATTCGATCTTTTGCTATCATACTTCAGATGTCATTAGGTGGTATATGTGTTAAGTGATTTAAACGTATTAAGATGTCAGTCACCTTACTGCTCAACCACTTGACGAGGTATGCATTTAAAATGCCGCTGATTTAATTTTCACTCTCACAAAGAAAGTAAAAATGGCATCACCACTAATCGAAAGATTTCTATTTTTGACATCTTCGTATTATAACGCTATAATAAATTAGTTATTTATTTTTTAGCATAGGAAACCCATGCACTTTTCCTCAATAGCATATGTTCTGGGAACTTTATTAATTGTTACCGGCTGCTCAATGTCTCTGCCGGTAATATGTTCCTTATATTACAATGATGGAGATTTGTTTTCTATTTTAATCTCCGGGTTAATTATAATTGCATCAGGCCTGCCTTTCTGGTGGCTTTTCCGAAAAAGTCACGAATTAAGCATAAAAGACGGTATTTTTATTGTTGCCGTTGGATGGATTTTAATCTCTGCTGTTTCCGGACTGCCTTTTATGATCTACGGATCGATTCCTTCTTTTACTGACGCTTTTTTTGAAATGATGTCCGGTTACACGACCAGCGGGGCAACAATACTTACCGACATAGAAGTGGTCCCTCGAGGACTGTTATTTTGGCGAAGCGAGACCCATTTGCTTGGTGGTATGGGATTTTTAACGTTAACTGTAATATTCCTGCCCCATGGAATGGGGGGACTTCGTATTTTTCGAGCGGAATCGAGCCCCGGCCAGGTTATTACCAAAGAAAAGTTTATCCCCCGCAACAGAGATACCATGATCTGGCTCTGGGGTATATATCTGGCGCTAAACCTCTTACAAACACTTTTATTATGTCTTGGAGGAATGTCCGTTTTTGATTCTTTGTGTCATTCCTTCGGAACAGTATCAACTTCAGGATATTCCCCCTACAATGCCAGCATAGGATTTTACAACAATGCTTATTTTGACTGGGTTATCATTATATTTATGTTTTTAGGCGGTATGACCTTTGTACTTTTTTATCAAATGTTGAAAGGGGACTGGCAAGCATTCAAAATAAATACTGAATTCCGCTGGTATGTGGGTTTTATTCTGTTTTTTTGCGGCATTGTTTCATGGATTTTATTTAAAGATAATACATACAGTAGTTTAATCGATTCTATCAGATATGGAACATTCCAGGTAATGTCTCTTTTAACCACAACCGGATTCACTACAGCGGATTATGAAAAATGGCCTCAGGCAGCGCAGATGTTTCTGTTTGCGGTGTGTTTTATTGGTGCCTGCGCCGGGTCAACTACCAGCGGTATCAAAGTTGTCCATTACGTTTTAATATGTAAATATATGGTTGCTGCAGTAAAGAAAATATTCTTACAACCCATGTCTGTTATGACAATCCGGCTTAACCAGCGCCCTGTTGACTCCTCAATAGTAGACCTTGCCATCTGTTATTTTATAATAAATATATTCATGGTGCTGGCAGGGGGTTGTTTTATGGTTTTGGTGGATAATATGGACTATCTGACAGGCATGAGTTCCGTCATTTCCACACTCATGAATATAGGCCCGGGATTCGGAGCAGTGGGACCGTCGGAAAATTATGCGCATATTTCTGATGTGGGAAAATGGTTCTTATCCTGGAATATGCTGGTCGGCAGAGTGGAAATGTTTTCAGCACTGGTAATATTCTACCCGTCTTTCTGGAAAAAATAACATTTTACGCTAAAAATAATTTGCGAACATCTTTTAAATGAAGCGAAGTACAGACCACAATAACACGTTCGTTATCCTGGATTTGGGTGTTTCCCACAGCGGTTTTCCACTTTCCATTGCGAAAGACGCTTCCTACGATAACCTTTCCATAAAATGAAGGGGCCACTTTGGAAAGGGGCTTTCTGGTAACAAGAGAGTTCGGAGCGGCAACAATCTCAACCACCTCCGCATCGAATCCATGCAGATGGGCCACGGAAAGCATTTCCCCCCTGCGAATGAATTTTAAAATCTCGTTTCCTGCCAGGATTTTTTTGTTCAAAGCGATATCCGATCCGGTAGTAGCAGCTAGCACCAGATATTCCTCTTTATTGACCAATGAAATGGTTTTTAACCGCTTCTCCTGCAAATCGGAATTTTGTGTATTCATCAAATGTTTCACCAGCAGGCAACTCATAATATTGGTTTCATTTTCTCCTGTTGCGGTGATAAAAATATCCATATCCAAAAGCCCTGCCGCTTCCAGAACATTCCCATCCGACCCATCTCCATGTAAAACCTCTGTGTTTGTTAACATGAAGGATAATTCTTCGGCACGTTTATCGTCTTTTTCAATCAATTTAACCACAACGGTTTTCCCTAATAACTCAGCCACACGACTTCCCACCAGACCGCCTCCTAAAATCATCACTCGATGACGGCGATGCTGTTTTTCTCCTGTCATTTCCATTAACCGGGGCAGATCTTCGCTGCCGACCATAATAAAAATTTGATCTTGCGGTAAAATCTCATGCTCTCCGCCGGGGATGATCGTGGTGATTCCTCGAGCAACAGCAACAACTCTGAAAGGAAAATCATTATGTATCTGAGAAATTTCTTTTAATTTTTTATAAGCCAAAGGCGATTTTTCATGAATGCGGGTAGCCATGACCTGCATTTGTCCATTGGCAATATCTATTATTTCGTTTCCTGCTGTGCGTTTAATCAGCCTCACAATTTCTTGAGCGGCCAACTCTTCCGGGTGAATAAGCAAATCAATTTTTAAATCCTGGGCATTTAGAATAGAATCTTTTTTCCCAAACTCCAGAGAACGAACCCTGGCAATCTTACGCTGAATTCCAAAACGATCCGCAATCATTGAAGACAACATATTTACGGCATCATTATCAGTAACGGCAATGAGAAAATCCATATTTTCTGCGCCGACTTCTTTCCAGCATTCGATACTCATAGCGTTGCCTTGAACAAGCCGGGCATCAACATTCCCATCAGCATAACGAATCAGGCTGCTATCTGCCTCTATGACTGTAATCGCGTATCCTTCATGCACCAGTCGTTTTGCAAGATAGAACCCGACTCCGCCAAGTCCTAAAATCAAGATGTTTTCAGATGATGTATTTTTTTTCCCAAACATAGATATAAATTAAAAACCACTTTTAAAGAAACGTTTTA
Organism: Desulfobacterales bacterium; assembly: GCA_033791485.1. Lineage (GTDB taxonomy): Bacteria > Desulfobacterota > Desulfobacteria > Desulfobacterales > JAUWMJ01 > JAUWMJ01. Next base: position 4,954 of record JASJGP010000255.1, read on the forward strand.
AGCTTAAAGGCATAAGCCCCTCCAACGTACCGCATTTTTAGTTATTGTATTTTGCAGTATTGATTGTGTCAATCGGAAATAGTATATTCTCATAAAAATGAAGAAAAAGAGAGGAACTTTCAAGAAACTTTACTACAAATACTACAAGAGTGGAAAAATAGGTCGAGCAGTCGAAGAAGCATTTTCATTAAACATGGACTTGGAATAATTCCCGCAGTTTTATGGGCCAGTTTCTATTACCTGCCTCGCTTTAATCTTTTGAAAGGCCCTCTTCATTTTAGGTTCAAGAGCCTTGCCATAACCGTCGTAAAGCAAATTCCCAAAATCCTTTGATTATTTTGAATAAATAGTTTATGTATCAATCTGATATCACAACATTCTGCAAAGCTTTGGTATTGGCAAGATATCAGGTTTGTGGATATGGAAAATCCATGATTTCCAAGACAAAATATACCTTTTAAAAAATATGAATAGAGTTTCCAAAACTAAATCAAAGAAAGGAATATTTTAAATTGTCCGACATAATGATTTCAAAGAATAATATGCAGCTTGAAAATCAAATAAAAAAACAAATTTTACCAGTCCAGTTGGTGGTTACGATTATTATCTCCTATCTAACAATTTTCGGGCCGTCAACAGGGAAATGGGTAGTTGGGTCATATATATTTATAGCAATTTTCTTCTCGACTAATCTTTTATTATCCCATATTCCAAACAGATATTATTACGATAAAAAGATATTCTATACTTTAATTTTATTCGACAGTATCATGATTTGCTTAGGCATATACTTGTCCGGCAATGCGAGTACTGATTTTTACCTTATATATTTTCTGATCATTGGCCTGGCATCAATGAGTACGGGTTTAAAGTATCTGATGATAAACACAACCGTTTTTACCTTGGTTTATGGATGGATACTTTTTCAAAAAGGCCTTCTTACAGGAGATATGGGGACCAGTTA
>JASJGP010000256.1:0-4095 GCA_033791485.1 Desulfobacterales bacterium
TGATAAAATGAGGCGTGGATGAGCCTGGGAGGCATTTTAAACAGGAGCCCCGTAATAGGCTGGATAGACTCTGGGGTACTCACCCGATCTGGAGATTTGTGCTCTGGTTTAAGGGATGGAACAATGCTGATCTTCCCCCAAAAAAATAGAAACCGAGTTAAGCCACATATTTAAAAAATGTTGAACAAGATACTGCTCGCGGCCTATGGCCGGTGAATATAACACTAATGCAGATAGCGCCTCTAAAGTCTGTAAACTCATATTCACGACAACTAAGCCGCGATTCCATTTTAAATAACCAAGCTCGCTTGCTAAGAATCTTGAAAATAACTTCAAATATCTGGAGGAAGAAAAATGACACGACAAATGAACAGCGCAGGATTGGACCTGATCAAACATTTTGAAGGATTTTATCCGGACGTCTATATCTGCCCGGCCGGAATTTTGACAATCGGCTTCGGTCATACCCAGGGAGTAAGGCGCGGGCAGTCAGTGACAAAAGATGAAGCAGAGCAATTGTTACGTGAAGATCTTACAATCGCTGAAAAGGCTGTAGAACGTTATATTACTGTTCCGTTGTCGGATAACCAGTTTGCTGCATTGGTCAGTTTTACTTTCAATCTGGGTGGAGGAAACCTGAAAACAAGCACCCTTGCCAGAAAACTAAATGAAGGAAATTATGATGTCGTACCAACGGAACTGGCTCGTTGGGTTAAGGGTGGCGGGAAAACATTGGCAGGCCTGGTGCTCCGGCGTGCGGATGAAGGGAAACTTTTTCTTCACCCGGATGATGAGCCATTGTCTGATGAAGTGCCGCTAATGCCTCAGCGGGTAGAATCGTTTAGCGGTAATGTCCGATACCAACTTTCCCGAGGGTATTTAAGCGACGACATCGTTCTGGAGCAGGGAAGTGTTGATGACAGGGGGGATGAAAAATATAGTGGGCTTTCCCAGAACGTGCCGGACGAATACGTATATACACTTCAAAAGGATCTCAAACGTCTGGGATTTACAGAAGCAGGACAGCCAGACGGTGCATTCGGGCGGAACACCAAAAAAGCATTGGAAGCCTTCCAGAACCTGGCAGAAACCGGTAGAACAGGTGTTGTGGATTCTGAGACCAAGGATGCCATTTCCTTTTGGCTGGAACATGGGTATACCAAGGATGATCTCCCGAGCCACGAGGGGGCAGTGCCTGTCACTTTGATGGACGAGACCCATTTGATCATGCCGAGAGTACCCCATTTCAGCCAGGGGGACACGAGATGGGCTAGGCGGACGCTTGGTAAAAACTCCAGCATCAGCCGCGGGGGGTGTGCCATTTGCTGTATTTCCATGATACTAAGGTTCTATGGTCAAAACGTAACACCTAGAACCTTGGATGCCTACCTGGATGCAAACAGCGGCTATTCAGGGAACAACGTTATTTGGGGTGTGGCAGGTAAATTTAATTTATCCGGTTCAGACTCAAAATTGAATTACGGCCGGATGTTAGGGAATCAAAATGAATTGGAGAAAGCCCTATCAGAAAGAGTTGAAAAAAACGTTCCGACTATTGTCCGGGTGGATTACGGTATCGATCAGGATTTGACCTATAATCATTTTGTGGTATGCGTTGGCAAAACCGTTGATGGCCATTTCATAATGAACGACCCGGCCACCAACAGGGGGGACGGATATGCGGACCTGTCCGCTGAAAACATCATCCAAAAAACCAAACGGAAAAATGGATACCGTATTGTTCAAATTGATTATTATGACTTGGATTGAAAAAAAAACGAACTCTCAGATGTGTATAAGTGTGCAACTTCAAATACAGAGAATAGAATAATATAAAATTTTGTTTCGTCCGGATATATATTTTATGATGATTAGAAAATCAATCTTGATACTTATCGATAAAGAGAAAAAGGCTCAAAAAAAGAATAGATTTAACCTAAAATTTTATCAAGGCAGAATTCCTGTAGAAAAAATAGATATTCTATCTACCAACTTGTTGGCCGAGGCCATGGCTAAAGCGCCAGAACATATTTATTTAGTTGATACAGTTCATATTCCTGAAAATTCCCCTCTAATTTCTATGCGTAATTTTGTGGGGCTGATTCGGGATATAATTCAGACATTTAAACCTAAAATTTAAAGGAGAAAATGATGAGTGCTTTTAAAAATGCTTTTAACAAGATTGGAGAAGCTGTAGAAGATTTGACCTCTCTTGAAGTAGTCTCATACAAAGGTCGGATAAAAGCTGACGCAATTGATGTTGATTCTATTGATTTTTCCGCCATTGTAAAAGCGGCTCTAGCAAATGCAGAACTTCAGATTACGGCCTGCACAAAAAGTGAGCTGGATGGGGATACCCAAGTCTTTTATGACAAAGAGATCACCAAGGAAGAAATTGATGCACACCTTACTTTGGTAGAAGCTGCCAGAAGCAATCGTCAAGCAATGGTAGATCTATTCAAGGATGGAATCAAAACAGCTGTGGGTAAAATCAGTGACTGATCATACAGCCATTTTTGATACCCTTGGGTTGGCCCTGGATCAGGCATCTCAGAAAGGATATCTGCCAGATCCAGGCCAGGCCATCGAGGATCCAGAGGATACCAATCTGGCCAGTTCAAGATCCTATATTCTATCATTGGTCTCTCGGCTTATTGATTTGGGATATCTGCGGGATGCGCCTAAAAATAGATCCAAGTCAAAGTTGGATCCTTATATAAAAAATGCTTTACGTAATTTCCAAGAAGATGCTGGGTTGGTGGTAGATAAATATGCCGGACCAGTGACTTGGAACTGTCTCCAACAATTGGTTAGTTTTGAGGAAGAACAGGATCCCTATACCTGGCAGATTTTCAGTACCGACAACTCTCTATCGTTTGACAGTCCGGCGTTGATCCGTGCAGTATATTTGCGACTATATGTCCTGGGCTTTTTTGACTGGTCAGAAAAATTGACTTATAAAACCGATATTTCTATGAGTACCAATTTCAAGTTCAAACAGGCCATGGATGATTTTCTTGATATGGCCCGGCAATTGGGATTAACACAAACACGACTAAACCCTGAGATCACTCATGAAACAATTAAGCCTTTGTTTTCTCAAGACGCACTTATCCAAGGTATTGCATCCCATCCAAATGTGATAGATGCTCCAGAAAACAAACGATTTTTACAAGCAATTGCAAGGATAGAGCTTTGGCTGGTGGGATTTGACGTCAATATAGGCAATCCTTTGATACGATTGAAAAAACGACAGAGTAATGACAAAAAGCAAAAAATTACTGGCCTGGCCCCTGCTCTGGAAGAATTTTGGGCACAGCAGCCAAAAGATAAAAAGCCAAAAGTTGCTGACCGGAAAAAAATTTCTTCTGCCTTTTTTTCCCGGCTTGTTCAGCTTGAAGATGAAGTTGATGACAAGCCCGAAACTTATGAGCATGATATTGTGGAGCAGGTCTGTTTATTAACAAGCAGCCAGAAAAAGAATTTAATGGTCAAGATAAAAGAAGTGGCTAGCAGCATCTGGGACGGAATAAAACGAGTAACCCGCTGGATTGTCAAAGGCATTAAGAATTTTTTCTCAAAAGCGTCTACAATGATGAAAAATTTGGCCCGGTATATTGCTAAACGGGCCCGCGTTCATTTTCCAACAGTAAGAAAAGCATTTGAAATCGTTTATCGGGGTGTGGTTTATTTTAAACAACAGGTTTTTACCCCATCAAAGCCTGCGCATCTTGTTATTTATCATGATAAAGATTTTGATACTCAAGCTCTTTTCAATCCTTTGGGAAATACTAAAGCAACTGAGGGTATTCTTAGGCAACTAAAGTTAGAATCACGCTGTTTTAAAGCGGCCTGCAGAATCCTTGGACATCTGGCCGCCATTTTTAAAGGGGTTGTTCTTCGGCTGGCTGCGGGTGCTGCTGGATGGTTTAGTATATTATTAGCACTAACCCGTATGGGAATGCGCTTGGCTGCTATAGGCCGAGAGATTAAAGAAATAATGGCTCTTGATGTGGTATTGTCGCAATCCCCTTTTTCAAATCCTGTAGTCTAAATTTATTTGTAATATAAAATCTAACCGTCAAAATGCTCACG
>JASJGP010000257.1:0-17043 GCA_033791485.1 Desulfobacterales bacterium
GATTTGCAAATGCTGTGGGTATGGCTTTGGCCGAACAGTATCTTGCATCTTTTTTTAACCGGAAAAATGCCGAAATCATAGATCACTATACATATATGTTTTGCGGAGATGGAGACATGATGGAAGGAATCTCATCCGAAGCAGCATCCTTTGCAGGGCACCTTGGGCTATCCAAACTGATTTGTATTTACGACGACAATAAAATCTCCATTGAGGGAAGCACGGATATCGCCTTTACGGAAGACGTAGCCCTTCGATTCAAATCTTACAACTGGCATGTGATTAAAGTTGATGACGGCAATGATATCGATTCCATTAAAAATGCTATTGAAGAATCAAAGGCGGAATCAAAAAGGCCTTCTATGATTATGCTGCGCACCCAGATCGCTTTTGGCAGCCCCAATAAACAAGGCTCGTCCGATGCCCACGGCGCGCCGCTGGGTGAAGAAGAGGTCCGCCTCACCAAGGAACGTCTGGGATTTCCCGTTGATGATTCTTTTTATGTGCCTGAGGAAGTTTACGCTTTCTGTCATGAATGTGTGGAAAGAGGAAAAGCAGCCCAGTCACAATGGCAAAAGAAATTTGATGCATATGAAACCGCGTATCCCGATCTGGCAGAGCAATGGACTAATGCAATAAAAGGTAACCTGCCGGCACAATGGGACTCAGATTTACCTGAATTTAAACCCGCTGACGGCCCGATTGCAACGCGAGCTGCATCAGGCAAAGTATTAAATGCAATTGCTGAAAAAATGCCTCTCCTTTTAGGCGGATCGGCTGACCTTGCCCCGTCTAACAAGACCGTTATAGAATCTTCCTTTGATTTTCAAAAAAACAGCTATAATGGGCGAAACATCCGTTTTGGTGTGCGCGAACATGCAATGGGCGGAATCATGAACGGTATCAGCCTTCATGGGGGTCTCAAGCCTTACGGGGGCACTTTCCTCGTCTTTGCAGACTACATGCGTTCTCCCATACGGCTTGCCGGACTTATGAAACTTCCCGTTATTTATGTCTTTACACACGACAGCATTGCAGTGGGAGAAGATGGACCAACGCACCAGCCTGTTGAACATATCGCCTCCCTGCGTGCCATACCGGGACTGACGGTTATCCGTCCCGCAGATGCTCTTGAAACAGCCGAAGCCTGGCGATTGGCTATTAAGAATGCTGACGGTCCAATTGCATTAATCTTAAGCCGTCAAAAACTTCCCGTATTAGATAGAACCGAATATGCTTCTGCTGACGGGCTTGCAAAAGGCGCCTATATTCTGGCTGATTCGGATCAAAAACCGGAAATTATCCTGATAGCAACAGGGTCAGAAGTATCGATAACCCTTGAAGCAGGAAAGAAACTTCTGGAAAAAGGCATTCAGGCCAGGGTTGTGAGCATGCCAAGCTGGGAGCTGTTTGAAAAAACCTCGCAGGAATATAAAGACAAGGTCCTCTTGCCGGATGTCACCTCTCGAATTGCCGTAGAAGCCGGTATTTCCATGGGGTGGGAACGATATGTCACAAGCGCAGGGGAAACGGTTGGTATTGCACGATTTGGCGCTTCAGCACCTGGCGGTACGCTGCTGGAAAAATTCGGTTTTACATCTGAAAATATCGTTCAAAAGGCTATAGACCTTCTGAATCGTTAAATATCGCGGTCAGAGTGACTGCTCAGGTGGATAGTTACCTCTTTTCAGCAATATAATTTCAATTTCTGCAATTTGGTGTAGCTGAATAAAAAAACGGAGATATGCCATGGATTTCAAAATCATGCTGACAACATTCGGGATGGTCTTTTTAGCCGAGCTTGGAGATAAAACTCAGCTTGCAACCTTCTGCCTTTCAGCAGATCACAGTTCAAAATTATCAGTGTTTTTAGGTTCTGCGTCTGCACTGGTTTTAAGCTCTCTTATCGCTGTGCTTTGCGGCTTAGTGTTCAGTCGTTTTGCGCCGACACATTATATCAAAATTGGTGCCGGCCTTTTTTTTATCGGCGTTGGGATATGGACACTCTATTCTGCGGCCAAAGCTTTTTCAGTATAAGTACAACTAAAGTTAGACAGTCTCGTAAAAAGTTAAAATCTAAATCTTGTATGTAAATTGATGAGAAACTGTTCTTATTATGAGGTGTTCTATGCGAAAAGTACTATCCGTTTTTTTTGTTTTGCTTATCGAGGCTTCCTTTGTGCATGCCGAAACGATCCTTGAGCCCTCTTATTTTCCTTCACTGATTTCCAGTATCCGGATCAACACCCCTTTATCTTTTTGCGATGAAGATGTCCCTCTTGATAACAGGGAGGTCCTGGAACGACTTGAAAAGGAGCTTTTAATTACACTTTCAGACAGGACACAGGTAATTCTCTGGATAAAGCGATCCAACAGATACATGCCGTACATTGAAGAGATGCTAAATGAAAATGATATGCCAGAAGATCTTAAATATGTCGCTATTATTGAAAGCGCCTTAAGGCCCCATGCCGGTTCCCGGAAAGGAGCAATAGGTTTCTGGCAATTTATGAAAGAAACGGGTCTCAATTACGGCTTGATAATTGACAAATATAAGGATGAACGCAGAAACATTTTTTCATCCACAAAAGCTGCCATTAACTACTTCAGGGCGCTTTATGCTGAATTTGGATCATGGACACTGTCCGCTGCGGCTTATAATATGGGTGAAGATAAACTTAAATCGGAAATACAGGAGCAAAAAGCCAATAATTATTACAAGCTATATCTTTCTATAGAAACCCAGAGGTATATGCTTAGGATCATTGCTGCCAAATTAATCCTATCCGATCCTGAAAAATACGGATTTATATTGAATGAGGACGATCTTTATCCTCCGCTGCAATTTGATCCCATTTACCTGGCATTATCTCAAAGAGTCCCCATCCATATCATTGCCCAGTCCGCAGGAACATATTTTAAAGCCATAAAGGATTTAAACCCTGAACTTAGGGGGCATTATATCTGCGAAGGAACTCATTCAATTTTGGCACCTAAAGGCAGCGCTGTGGATTTTCATCCAAGATTTGAAATAGCTTTTAAAGAGTGGTTATCAGAAAATAAAGAGCGCACCTATCTTGTGAAAAGAGGTGATAATCTTACTTCAATTGCCAAGCGCTTCAATGTATCTTTGCAGAACCTTCTCATATGGAATAACCTGAAACCCAGAAATCACATACATCCGGGAGATCAACTGACTGTTTACATAGGTGAAAATCATAAGGATGCAGGAATTAAAAAATAATGGAACCTTTTGCATTCGATCTTGATGAAGCGGACATAAAAAGGGAACGCCATAAAGCAAGACAGCTAAGGGAGTCCCAGTGGTGGAAGCGTTGTCTGGCAAAAGGTATATGCCATTACTGCAAACGCTCTACCCCTCCTAAAGAGCTGACCATGGACCATATCGTACCTGTCTCACGCGGTGGAAGAAGTACGAAGGGTAACGTTGTCCCTGCCTGCAAGGAATGTAATAATAAAAAAAAGCAGCTACTTCCCATGGAGTGGGATGAATATTTGAAAAGCTGATTTAAAGCTAAATGAGGATTTAGGGAATTTTTCAATCTCCACTATGTCCCTATGAGAGAAAGCCCTATCACCCGAACGATTCTTAACAAATGAGTACAACACTCTGTACACGCCCCCTGTCCTTTGCGTTAAGCCCATACAGGCAGAGACGATTATTACCACCGTGGGAATCTGTCTATTGAGGCTGGCTCAAATCTAATTTCAGCGAGATAGCTACCGAACAAAAGTCCCCTGTTAATATTGTTAAGGATCGCGAGCGATAGGGCTTTCTCTCATAGGGACCGCTGACTATCAATAAAGCGCTAACGGTTCACCAAAATGGCCTTTGGGGAAAAATTCCCCGACCCTTCAGCTAAATACAAAAAAACTATCGATTTTCCCACCGGGGTGTCTTTTTTTCAATAAAGGCTTTTATACCGCTTTGAGCATCCTCTGCCATTAAATTCATGGTAATTGTATGTTTGGCATAATCAAGGGCTTTATCGTCTGTCTGGTCTGCCTGTGCATAAAACCCCTGCTTGCCTATGGCTAAAACAAACCTGCTTGATTCGGTAATCTGGCTGGCCATTTTTCGAGTCTCTTTATCTAAATCTTCGTAAGGTACAACTTTGTTAATCAAACCAAGTTCTTTTGCTTCCCGTGCTGAAAAATAACGACCGGTCAAAAGCATTTCCATTGCCGCCTTTCTACCGATAGCCCGCGTGATTGCCACCATGGGTGTGGTACAAAAAAGACCAATCTTAACACCTGGTGTGGAAAACTTCGCCCCTTCCTCGGCCACAAGCAGGTCGCACCATGCAGCAAGCTGGCACCCGGCAGCAGTGGCAACACCCTGCACCTGGGCAATAACAGGCTGGGGAATTTCATGGATCATCTGCATCATCTTGGTGCATTGATCAAAAATAAACTTGTATTCCTTTATGCCGCCGCTGATCATCTCTTTCATATAGTGTCCGGCGCAAAAGTGCCTACCCGCAGCTTTAAGGATAATGACTTTAACAGATTCATCTATAGATACTGCAGATAAAGCATGTATTATTTCCCCTATCATTTGCTTAGATAAAGCATTTATTTTTTCAGGTCTGTTTAATGTTAAGAACGCTATCTCCCCTTCAGTAGAAAACAGGATTTCTTTATATTCCATACTCCGTTGCCTCCCTTTTAAATATAAAAGCGTAAACTGTTATTCCCGCACCGCCCACGGGATAAACAGCGGCGGAAATCCAGAAAATATATTTTATAGAAATTTATGCACATGTGTTGAAAAACAATAAATTGACAATTTGCGGCAAAGAATTGACAATTTTTGTCATGAGGATGACGCTTTTTGCCTCTTTTGTAAAACATATTTTTTGGTACTCGGCATAACTAATTGTTAATACTGTATAATAAAAATTTATTGCTTTGGCACGAATATTGAATGTACCTACTTATAACAGATCAGCATTTTTCACTATTTTTGTTAATATCGCGTTCTTTGATTAGAAAATTCATTTTAGGTTTCTCTTATGTGCGTGCATCTTTTCAGACGGGTGTCCATAATAAGAAAAAATTAGACATGCACCGAGCGAGAATAACGGCATTACGGGAAGCCGACTTTTTTATATTCAATTTTTTTCACCATTTTTTTTAATATCGCGTTCTTTGATTAGAAAATTCATTTTAGGTTTCTCTTGTGTGCGTGCATCTTTTCAGACGGATGTCAATAATAAGATAAAATTAGACATGCACCGAACGAGAATAACGGCATTACGAGAAGCCCTATTTTTTATATTGGGAAATGTCAATCCCAGGTGTTCCATAAATATTGATAGAACGTTTCTTTCTTTTAAACCCTCGGCAAAAGGGGCGGAGTCTAAAAAGGCTTTGCCCCTTTTTTTATTAAGGTGCTAATTACTGCACACTCCAGACCGAAAGGGAGATACCCTGCATACCCCAGTATCGGCATCTCAAAGATTTGAAACCGATGAACAAACGAAACGCTGTAAACCCATTTTGATAGACTGAAGTAATTCCACATTTCCCAGAAACATCCGCATATAAAAGCCGCCATGGCAGAAGATATCACAACACGCCAGTCACCGGAAGTAATATCAGATAAAACGTGATTTTCTTCAAACAGCGTCATGACTGAAATAAGTATAAGAAAAGGAGAAATCCAGAGAAGGGGAAAAAAATAATCCGGCAACACTCCAACAACAAAAAGTCCAACCCCTGACAGCACAAGAGCGATTATGGCCAGCGCCTTAGATTTAACCTTGTTAATTTTCATAAATTTTTTAAAGCCTTTTTCAAGCCATGATGAACTGGAAATCAAGTCCCTGGTTCCTAAGACCGCCGGAAGAACAGTTGAAAATGAAAGGGTTGCATATAAAAAATATTCCCAGGGGGCAAAATCAACTCCCACATAATGCCAGTTTTGAACAAACCGGTTTAAGTATTCAAAGAACCACCAGAATATTGCACTGGCAGGAAAAAGCAAAAGAAAATACCCAGGCCGATTGATCATCATACAATTCCCGGATTTCCGATAGCAAAGCGCATTTACTACCAGGATAAAGGAAGCCCATAAGGGAAAAAATGTATGCGGCTGGAAACATTCAAACCATGCAAACCGTGTCCATGCAAAAATCCAGGCAACAATGCCGGTGAAAACTCCAACCCAACCCCACCAGGGGAAAGAAAATTTATTTAAAGAATAGATACAGCCGGATTTGAATCCCTTAAAACCTCTGATTATCAGTGGAAGAACTACCGCAAGAATGAAAAGGGTATACGCTGCAAAAGCAATCCATGAAAATGGCGCATGGCTTATATATTGAGTTTTGGGAGGAAATTCAAAATATCCGGCAAGCGGATGCCCGGCAAGTACTATTCCTAAAAGAGGCAGCCCCAGCAGCATCCCGGCCAGGATAAAAAATTTTAATAAAATACTTCTCATACGCGTCATAACTGTTGCCCAACCTTCTCCCCTCCCCTCTCACACGAGATAGATCTTCGACAAGGAGAAGTCCAGAGAACATTATGTTGATAGTGAGTTTTTAGATATACTTCCCGAAATTTTAAGTAAATGGGACAGGATCGTAATTGTTAATAAAAATATCTATTTTTGATTCTTTCAACAGTCTCTTTATCTGCCTTAAACGGTATTTGCAGCGGTAATTGCGGTTCATGAAGTTTAAGGCTGCTAAAAGGAGTATTGCTGATATTCATATTGTAAGCGATAGTCATCAGCTTTTCCAGGTTGACTACGTCTTCAATGTTATACGCCAGCAGGGTTTCAAGTGACTTTTGGTTTTCGTTCTTTAAATAATCGTTCCAAAGGAGAACAGCAAAGAAACCGTCAATGCCTTTAATATCTCCCCTGTCAATACCAAGAGCGGTTTCGCAGGCTTTTAATCCTCCTTTGTACCCCAAGCTTGAAAGAACAAAGCGCAGGTCAATGTGGGCATGATCCAGTTTAATGCTGAAAAATCTTTCAATAAAGGGGATATCAAAACTCTTGCCGTTGTAACTTATTATCAGCCTGTATTTGAATATGTCTTTGACAAAATCATCAAGGTTCTGCCCGTTTACGTACCATGATATAGACCGGCCATCAAAAAGTGCTATGGTTGTTATGCTGTCGTAATACCCTAAACCGGTTGTCTCAATATCAAGATACACTGCCAAATCTCTGAACTCAGGGAACATTCGCCATTGGAGGCCGGAGGGGATCAGGCCCGAGAAATAGGCGGGATCATTTTTTGAAAGATGTTTTTCAGATTCCTTAAGATACCTTTCAATGATACTGATTTTTCCTTCAGGGAGCATATCCGGGTATGGATGCCTGAAGCTGTCCCATGAAAGAATTCCTAAATCCCATATCTTTTCTTCTGTTATTGCACCAATACCGGGAATATGTTGGAAAGTGTTTTTAAGCATGGAGGCTCTTTATCATAGGGAAACCTGGGGGACGTTGTTGACTATGTTGACTTATATCACTAAGAGCCCTAAAAAAACAAGCACTATAAAAGGAGAACGGTGACATCACTGCGTTTTCGCCTTGATGCTCCAGACACTTACAATTATGTAAAACTTTTCCTATAATCACTTAATTCAGGTATTTTATTTCCAACGTTCTGGACCAGGAAAGGATAGATTTGAGATAACTATCTGAAAATTAATATTATAATATAATGTTGGCAAATTGGTATAAATTTTGCTTGCAACTAGTATTAAAACATGCTTGATACTCATCATTTTCGGACTTCAAATATTATATTAAGGGATTAGAGATGAGCAAAAACATAGGATTCATTTCAACACGCTTTGCAGGAACGGACGGAGTCTCTCTGGAATCGAGCAAATGGGCTGAGGTTTTTGAAAAAAGCGGGCATAGCTGTTTCTGGTTCGCCGGGGAACTGGATAGAGAAAAGGAAAAAAGCTTTCTTGTTCCTGAAGCGCATTTTCAGAATGAACAAAATGTATGGATCAACGAGAGGGTTTTTGGAGAAAAAAAGAGAAAATCTTCCGTAACTGAATCGATTCACGCCTTAAGGTCGTATTTAAAGTCTAAACTCGAAAAATTTATCGAGCAGTTTAACATCGAGCTTTTAGTAGTTGAAAACGCCCTAACTATCCCGATGAATATACCTTTAGGGATAGCTTTAGCAGAATACATTTCTGAAACACAGATTCCCACCATTGCTCATCATCATGATTTTTACTGGGAAAGAACCCGTTTTTCCCTTAATGCCGTTGGCGAATATCTTCACATGGCTTTCCCTCCCGACCTTTCCAATATTGAACATGTGGTTATTAATTCTGCCGCACAGAAAGAACTGGCCCATCGCAGGGGGATTTCGGCAACGATTATTCCCAATGTCCTGGATTTTGAAAATCCACCTTTGAATGGAAAACGTACCGAAGAATTTCGTAAAAAATTTGGTTTGAAAACTGACAACATAATGATTTTGCAGCCTACACGCGTTATAAGGAGAAAAGGGATAGAACTTGCCATTGAACTGGTCAAGGCATTGGATAATAAGCGCTGCAAACTGGTTATATCTCATGAATGCGGAGACGAGGGCTTTGAATATGTTGAGTGGATTAAAGATCATGCATCCGATCATGATGTAGATCTTCGTATTGCGGAAAGCCATATAGCAAGCCCGTGGAATAATAACGGAGACCGTCAAAAAAAATATTCTTTGTGGAACATCTATCCCCATGCAGATTTTATTACATTCCCCAGTCTTACAGAAGGATTCGGGAATGCTTTTCTTGAAGCTGTTTACTTTAAAAAACCGATAATGATCAACCGCTACGATACTTATGTAAGAGATATCGAACCCAAAGGGTTTGACCTGGTTGCTATTGACGGGTTTTTAAACAAAAAAGCAGTTCAAAGTGTGAGAGAAATATTAAATTCGCCCATGCGAAGAAAAAGAATGGTAGATAAAAATTATGAAATTGCTACTGCCTGTTATTCCTATTCCGTGCTTCGAAAGCACTTAAATACCATGATGCAGAACATCTTTGGCGACAGTGCCCCCCAGATATGCTTTGAACCGACCTGCCGACAACCCGAAGCATGTTTGACGAAAGAGCAGTATCCTGCCCAAATTGCTGTGTGAAAAAGTTTGCACATTTATACCATACATACACTTCACAAGAGGTACGTTTCAGAACCTTATAAGGTTCGTAACCTTCGTAAGCTTGACACATCGATATCAGTATAATCACTCGTTAGCCAATCACCGAGGATAATCATGACTTTTCAGCAAACAGATTTGAATGATTTGAAAAAAGCAAAGAGGTTACTGGAAAATCCAGGTATTGCAGCAAAAATCACTAATTTACTTGGTACCCCAATCGAAAAAGGATTTGAACTCTTGCCTGACAATTGGAACGTAAAAATCGGTGCATTGACCCAGGAAGCACTATCCAAGGCAATTAATGCCGCAGTTTTCACCATGAAAGATTCCCACGATGAAGAAGCATCAAATATCTGGCATAAAATAGCTGTGGCCACAACAGGTGGCATAGGAGGTTTCTTTGGGTTACCAGCATTGGCAGTAGAGCTACCCATATCAACAACAATCATGTTGCGATCTATAGCTGATATTGCGAGAAGCGAAGGTGAAACTATCAGTAAGATTGAGTCCCAAATAGCTTGTCTTGAGGTATTTGCTTTAGGTGGCCCAAGCAAGAGTGATGATGCTTCTGAATCCGGCTATTTTGCAATTCGTGCAGCTTTAGGACGATCTGTGTCAAAAGCTGCTGAATATATAGCAGAAAAAGGTGTGGCTGAAGAAGGTGCCCCTGCTCTTGTTCAACTGATAATTAAAATTGCAGAGCGCTTTAGTATTCAAGTATCGGAGAAAGCAGCAGCACAAGTAGTTCCTGCAATAGGAGCAGCAGGAGGAGCTATTATTAATACGTTATTTATTGATCATTTTCAGGATATGGCACGTGGTCATTTTATAGTACGGCGTCTTGAAAGAAAGTATGGTAAAGAAATCGTAGAAGAAACATACAAGAGGGCTTAGGAACGGTTGTTGGCCTGTGGAAATATCTGGATATATTTCCCTAACTAATTATCTTCAATCCACGGGATGTTTAAATTAAATGTTGATCCTTCATCCGCTTTGGACTCCACTGTGATTGTTCCTCCCAGTCTTTCCACAAATCTCTGAACCATGGGTAACCCGAGACCTGTGCCTTTGGTGCCTTTGGTGGTAAAAAAGAGCTGAAACACATCATTAATCTGGGCTGGTGCGATCCCGCAACCATTGTCACTGACACCGATGTTCAGGTGATTTTGCGCGTCAATAAATGTCGAAATAGTAATGATACCATTATCTTTTTCTTTTACAGCATCATTCGCGTTTATCACAAGGTTAAGAAGCGCGCGTTTCAAACCGGATTCATCCATCACCCATTTCGTAAGGTTTGGATCAATATCCATTACCAATTTATTTCCCTTGCCGGTAAGGTTTTCTTGAATAAAATCACGATAACTGAGCACTATCGAACTAATATCAATCAACTCCAAGTTAACAGGATCCACACGTGTAAAATCGAGCATATTGGCCGATAGATTGTTTATCTGTTCAAGGTATCTACTTAAAAGCTGCCAGGTTTTTTGAAGCTTTTCATCTGCGATAGCGCTTATGTACATACTCATCAATTCTTCAACGCCCTTATTGATGTGCTGCAAATTCTTGATATTATGAGCAATATTTGTGATGGTCAGGCCCATGGCCGCCATTCTTTCGTTCTGAATGGCTTCTCGCTGTAAGCGAGAATTATCTATCGTGATTGACATTTCATTTGCTACGGCTGCCGTGAATTCCAGATCATTTTGGGTAAAAGCTTCCAGTATCTGGCTGGTATCCAGGTGCAACACACCGATCACTTTCACCCCACTGATAAGCGGTACACATATAATGGAATTAAGATTATGAACCATGATGGAATCCCCCGTTTCAAAGCGGGAATCATCCAGGGCATCCCGGCTGACCAATGCGAGTTTTTCCTTAATTACCTTGTTAATAACCGTTTGACTGACCGGAATAACATCTCCCTCGGGTTTTTTATTACGATATTTAACGATATGTGCTTCAAGGGGATCTTTTGGATTTGATCGCAGCATAGCCACAGCGCGTTCTGCTGAAGGAAGTGCGCTGAATATTAAATCGGTCCCCATACTCAAAATTTCATCAGCATTTTTTACGTTTCTTAATTTGTCGCTCAATTGGTATAGGAGTAACAGCCGGCTGTGGGCCTCCACCGCTTTTTCCGCGCTGATTTCCTTTTTGTCTTTAGTCGGATCAAGAAATGTCTGGGCCGCGGTTTCAGCCTTGTGCGCGATCATATCAGACAACTGCTTATCATCCTCTTGGAAATCAACGGTATCATCAAAGGATGTATAGACTAAACTTGAATCTTCAAGCTCCGGGTCTTTGAGTGAAAAGACAAAAGAACGGTCACCAAAAACGATCTGGTCATTATGTTTAAGGGGAATAAGTTTGATACGCTTTTTATTTACATACGTACCGTTGTGTGATTGTAGATCAGAAAGAATGTATTTACCGTCGATCAATGATATACTGGCATGATTGCGGGATACCGATCCATGCGCAATATAAATGGTATTTGATCGACTTCTGCCTATCGTTATCACACCCGGATCAAGGCGGATTGATCTTGAAAAGGTTTCCATCGGCAGGGGAATAAGATAGGCGTATGGAATAGCATGAAGATTATCAGTCATAATAACACTTTAATATCACAATCCTTTTCCGGTTATATACTAAGGTACTGCTGGGATTTAAATCGATAAACTGCATTTTTAAATCAGCTTTTTGAAAGCGGATTAAGTTGAAATCTCGGTTGGTATACAATAGTCGAATAGATAACAATATGTGGTATCCCCTCTTGGAGGTGCCGATTCTGATTCAAATACCAGTAATACTAACAGATTTCGGATATATTGTCAACAAGATTGCTCATCAATATTGTGGGGCTTAGTGGACGTTCCTTGATATGTTGATTACTTATTTTGGAATATTTTTAGCTTATTTTTCTTTGCAATTTTTTCACCGCAGGTTGCGAATTGGGTCATCCTGGTTCAATTCCATTCAGATAAAAACCTCTGTTACTCTGTGCGTTCTGTGAGATAAAAACATCTGATTAAGTACATTCATAGCAACTTTCAACATCGCCATAGCTTTTAGCGCCCAGAAAATCGGCAATTGTTCTGTCATAAACGGCGGTGTGTTCAAACGCCTTTTGTGCCAGTCTGTATCTTAGATTAAGTGATGTCGATTGGTTATTTGCCTTCATATGGGATAAAATCATTGCGTAGTCCAAAGGATCAACAACCGATGCAACTCTGATGAAGTTTTTGGCACTGGCTCTGATCATACAGGGACCACCGATATCTATATTGCCCCTGGCCTGTTCAGCCGTAACATCGGGTTTTGAAATCGTCTCTTTAAATGGATAAAGATTGACAATAACCATATCAATGGGCACGCTGTTTGTCCTTTTCAGGTCTTGACTGTGAGAGTCATTATAAGTCTCGGTTAAAAGGCCAAGATATATTTTAAAATCTAGCGTCTTTACCAGGCCTCCCTGGGTCTCCGGCTGGCCGGTGTATTCTGAAACCTGCGTAAGATACAATCCGGCATCTCCCCCAAGAATTTCTTTAATTCTGCTGAAAGTACCACCGGTTGAAAAAATCTTTATCTCAGGATTTAGCTTAATAAGCTGTGGAATCAATCCATCAAGACCATTTTTGTCCGAAACGCTCATAAGCACATTTTTTACCTTTACAAGATCATCTATTTTTTGAACAACATTAATACTCATAATTTTTACCTTTCTCCTTCGTACTCTTTTAAAAACCGATTAAAAAATTCTTCCATGAACCGGTGACGTTCATTTGCCAGTTTCCTACCTTCTTTTGTTAATGTTCGATCCCGGATTTTACAAAGCTTTACCTTATACTCCCTGTAGCCTGTATCATCAATGGAATACGGCCTTGTATTTTCTATATTCATGTCCGGGTTATGAAGCCTGGCACCCACTTCGCCGGCAAAGAGAAATGCCCTTGCCACTCCTACGGCACCGATTGCATCAAGCTTGTCCGCATCGAATAAGACTTTTGCTTCTTTTGTCTCCGGGCTGTGGTTACCCCGAAATCGATGGGATCTTATGCAGTGAACTACATTTTCTTTTTGATTTTCTGAAAGGGGAAGCTTATTAACAACGGGCTCTGCCATCTCAGCGCCCTTTTGCGCATGGCATACCGCACCCTTTGAAGCGTCCTGGGATGACCTGCCGATATCATGCAAATAAGCGGCAATAAGAAGCACCTCCATATCAACGCCCTCAGCCCTGCCGATGCGCTCACATAGCCGATACACCCGAAGTGTATGCTCCCAGTCATGACTACCGCGCGAGCCGTTAAACAGCTTTTTTGCTATTGTCTTTATATCTTTAAGCACATCCTTAGCCCAGTTTATAATGTTTTTTGACATTCCTGCTAATTTTCCAGGTGCATGACATGCCTTCAGGAAAAGTGACTAGATCTCCTTTTTTCATTTCAACAGGATCTCCACCATCAGGTATTACAACCACATCCCCTTCAAGAAAATAGCATGTTTCATCCGCACTGTAAGTCCAGGGAAATTCCGACACTTCTTTTGTCCAAATCGGCCAGTCGTAAATACCGTCATCCTGCAAACGTTTTTCAGCGGGATTTCGTTCAACTTTGATTTTACTCATGTTTACCTCCAGACCAGGACAAGCCTAAAAAGAAAAAGTTTTTTCATCACGAAAACGCGAAAAAGATAAAATTTACGATTTCGTGCTTACCCTATTTCGTGTTTTTGTAATTGATTTTTATTTTTTTGCCGTTTTGAAAGGCCTCATGATGTTGCTGCGCACCTACGCTTTATTACTATTTTCAAAACATAAATTCAAGCAACTTTATCCTCCACATTACCCCACTTATATTTAAATAGACTTGACACTCTTAACATTATTGAATTATTATAAAAAATATACATAAATAATATTTTTTTCTTGACATCTATTGAAAAATGTAGTTTTCTTGGCATATAGTGGATAAAAGTGGCTATATATGGAGAGGTTTTTTAAAAACCTAAGACGGTGATTTATGTTTAGAGGCAGCTCAGTTCATACCATAGATTCAAAAGGCAGGATTATAATTCCGGCACGATTTCGTAACCTTATAAAAGCCGGAAACTCTAACAGCCTCATGGTTTCAGGGCTGGATAAGTGTCTGGTGGCCTACCCAATTGAAGAATGGCATAAAGTCGAATCAAAAATTTTGTCTCTGGCTGAAAAAAGTGACACCATGCGGCGTTTCAGAAGGGTTTTCATAGGCGGAGCCTCCGAATGCCCCTGTGATAAACAGGACAGAGTTCTGATACCACCCTTATTAAGGAAGTACGCAGATTTCAAAAAGGAGATTGCACTCGTTGGCGTACTTACACATTTTGAAATCTGGTGCCGGGAAAAATGGGAAAAAGAAAACATGGCTATGGAAAAAGATATGAAAAACGAAGAGGTAAGAAAAGAAATTGCAGGATTAGGACTTTGATTTCATGCAATATAATCATATTCCTGCAATGCCTGTTGAAGTAGCCTCTTATCTTAATTGCAGGCCGGGAAAAATCTATGTGGACTGCACCCTCGGAGGCTGCGGCCATGCTATGGAAATTTGCAGAAAAATTGTTCCGGACGGGCTGCTTATAGGCATAGATCAGGATATGGATGCGATTAAAAATGCGGAAGAAAAATTGAAGCCGTATGAAAGCAGTGTCCGCCTCTTTAATGATAATTTTATAAATCTTAAAACAATTCTTTCGCATTTGAATATCACCTCAGCTGACGGCATTCTACTCGACCTCGGACTTTCACTTTATCAACTCGAATCAAGCGGCCGTGGTTTCAGTTTCAAAAGAAATGAACCTTTAGATATGCGGATGAATATACAATCGAATATTACTGCTGAAGAAATTATTAACAAATCGAGTGAAGAAAGCCTTAGAAAAATTTTTTCAGATTACGGCGAAGAGCGCCGCGCAAAACAGATTGCACGAAAAATAGTAAAAATAAGAAACGATAAACCGATTAAAACAAGCGCGCAACTGGCCGGGATTGTAGTCGGTCCCGCCAAAAAAGGAAACTCTGCATATCAGAAAATTCATCCGGCTACAAGAGTCTTCATGGCACTCAGGATTGCGGTAAACAGGGAACTGGAAAGACTGGAATCGTTCATGGAAAACGTCGTTGATTATCTGAATCCTGGCGGGCGGCTATGCGTACTGTCATTTCATTCTCTTGAAGACCGGATTGTAAAGCACCGGATAAAGGCTCTTGAAAAAGGATGCATTTGTCCTCCCCAGTTTCCGAAATGTGTTTGCAATAAAAAAAGTGTTTTGCGCTCTTTGACTAAAAAAGTGATTCGTCCGACTAAAGAAGAAATCTTAAAAAACCCTATGGCCAGAAGCACAAGGCTAAGAGCGGCAGAAAAACTTTAAGGTTTGTTGCTAAAGGTAGCCTTTCACAGCTTGAAACTTGAAATTGGAAAGTAGAAATTCGGGTGAGATGTAAGGCCAAATTTCCAATTTCTATTTTCTAATTTCAGCGTTTTGTGAACGCTTATAATTTATTATGGAAAAAGATATCCGACGGGCAAAAAATATCAGAACCTGGATAGTTTTTTTGTTTGTTTTTATTGCCCTGCTTCTTGTTTACACATGGTGCAGAATTCAGTGCGTCCAGGCAGGTTATGAAATATCAAAAGCTGCAAAAATTAATGAAAAGCGTATTGCTCGAAATAGCAACCTGAAAATCGAGCATGCGTGGTTGAAATCTCCTAAACGTATTGCAAGAAAAGCAAAAGAAGAACTCGGTTTGATAATGCCGACAGCAAAGCAGATAATTGTAATTCCATGAAATCAAATGAAAAAAGACATATAAGATTTCGCCTGGTTTCGGTCATTTTCCTTTTCTTTATTTTATTTACCACCATTAGTGCCAGGGCTGTATATCTGCAAGTTTTTTGCGGTCCATGGCTTGCCCAAAAAGCATCCGATCAGTATGAAAGATCCTTTGAGCTGGCAGGAAAACGCGGAACAATATTCGATACTAACTTTGCAAAGATGGCTGTAAGTAATCTTGCAACATCCATTGCCGCATACCCCAAAGAAATAAAAAATTCACGGAAATCGGCAAAAGTACTTTCACGCATATTGAAGATCAACAGGAAAGTACTGGAAGAAAAACTTATCTGCAAAAAGCCATTTGTATGGATCAAACGCCAGTCTTCACCTAATGAAACAAAAGCAGTAAAAGCTCTCAAGCTTCAAGGAATTGGTTTTATTCCCGAATACAACCGTTTTTATCCCAACAAAACACTGGCTGCCCAGGTGCTCGGATTTACCGGTACGGACGGCAACGGCCTGGAAGGAATCGAATTTTATTACGACACATATTTAAGAGGGGTCAGGGGTGATTTTACTATCCTGAAAGATGCCTTTGGTAATAGATTTGTTTCAGGAAAAGGAAATGTTCCTGATTATAGCGGAAAGAATATTATACTTACAATAGATAAAACCATTCAATACATCACCGAAAAAACCCTGGAAGAAACCGTCAATTCTTTTTCTGCCAAGTCTGGAATGGCTGTTGTAATAGCGCCAAAAACAGGGGCCATGCTTGCCATTGCACACTACCCTTTTTTCAATCCTAATTCTTTTAAACACTTCCACAGGGAACTGTGGAGAAACAGGGCGATAGCTGATTCGTTTGAGCCTGGATCAACCATTAAAATCTTCAACGCTGCCGCTGCAATAGAATCCGGGGGATCATCACCCAATACCATCTATTTTTGTGAAAACGGTACTTACAGGATAGGTAGGAAAACAATACACGATAACGTGTCGCACGGATGGCTTTCTTTGCAGCAGATTGTCAAATACTCAAGCAATA
>JASJGP010000258.1:0-3461 GCA_033791485.1 Desulfobacterales bacterium
GGAGATAGTTCATCGAGAATGTTGACATCATGGACCTTAGCATCGGTTATAGATACAAATGAAGGGATATTACCCCTCAGGTCAAGCAGTGTATGGACCTTTATACCGCTTTTCGTTGATCGAAACCGCGCCCATGGAAAAACAGAACGACACAGATCGATAGTGGATGCATCCAGTGCGTAAACCGTTTCATCAAGTTGGAGACCAAAGTCATCATCAGCATAAAGTTTTCGGGCCTGACCGATCAGTACCTGTGCAAAGTCACGGTAAATTCGCCAATCACGCTTTTCATTGGCATCAGCAAGTGTGCTTTTGGCAACCTCAGTCTGAATGCCCACGTGGTGAAGCTTGTTTTGCATAGCACGTAAACATAACACTGTATCGCGAAGGCTCTCACGATAGGTCAGTTGAGCAAACGCCATGCAAAGAAACTGTTCATAGCATGTAAAAGAACGAATTCGGTAATTGCCGTTATACCGTTTAACGCATGTACGAAAACTTTTTCGAGGTAGAAAATCTAACAGTTGTGAAAGAACGATTTGCCCTTGATACATTGCCGACTCCCTTCGTTAAAATATGCTGTGAAGGGGGTTCTACAGGGCATTTTTTCCGAAATCAAGAGGTTGCCCATGTAAAAATGGCAATATTTAGTTTGTTTTCAATAGCCTATAACGATTTATAACAATCTTAACCGGACACTAGTGAAGAAAGGTCTATAATGGAAAAAGTAATTCTTGATGGAAGTACAATGACAATTGATGATGTGGTGAAGGTGGCAAGAGAAAACGCGATTGTGGAAATCGCCAAAAAAAGTAAAGACGAAATCATCCGTGTAAGAAAGTATATCGAGGAAAACTGGATGACGTCCACGGCCCCTCCCACCTATGGATTCAACACCGGCGTGGGAAAGCTTAAATATTTCAACATCAATATGGAAGAAAACGATATTTTTCAAAATAATATTGTTTTGTCCCATTGCGGAGGGGTCGGGGAACCGGCAGACGAAGATATCGTAAGAGCCACCATGGTGGTGCGACTAAACGCGTTTTGCCAGGGAGTTTCAGGTTTAAGGTTAGAGGTTTTAGATCGGCTGACAGACATGCTGAACAAAAGAGTACATCCGGTGATCCCGATACTGGGCTCGGTGGGGGCCAGTGGGGATCTGGCTCCACTGGCACATATGGTATCCGTCCTGGTGGGACATCCCGCGGCTGAGGCTTACTATGAAGGGAAGCGTATGATAGCTCCGGATGCGTTGAAAAAAGCAGGAATCTCACCGGTAGAATTTCAACTCAAGGCAAAAGACTGCCTGGCACTCATAAACGGAACCACCATGTTTGCCGGGATGGCCGCGTTGAATTTTCATGACGCGTCCGGACTGGTTCGGAACGCGGAAATTTCAGCGGGATTAAGCCTTGAGGCAGTGCGTGCGGAAATGGCCGCCTTTGATGAAAGGATACACAAAGTCCGCAGGCAAAAAGGACAGATTGACTGTGCCGGGAATATCAGGAAGCTTCTTGAAGGAAGCGAAAGGACAACGGAAGAGGCCCGTAAGGTTATACTAAAACACGATGTGCTGCATCATGAATACAAACCCCGTGTGCAGGATGTCTACTCTTTAAGATGCCTGCCGCAGGTACAAGGCGCCATCCGTGACAATATGGATTACATTAAATCAATTCTAGAAAAGGAAATAAACGCAGCAACGGATAATCCTCTGGTTTTTTGGAATGAAACAGGAGAACTTGAATTTTTGAGTGGTGGGAATTTTCATGGTGAACCGATCGTATTTGCCATGGATATTTTAAGTATGTCCATGGCGGAATTGGCAAACATTTCAGAACGTCGGATTTTCAACCTGATGGATCCCACTTTAAGCTATGGCCTTCCCCCTAATTTGGCGGGAGAACCGGCAGGACTAAATTATGGTTATGGAATCATTGCCTGTTCCGCGTCCGCCCTTGTTTCGGAAAACAAAACATTAAGTTTTCCGGCCAGTGTCGATAATGTCCCTACAAAGAGTAACCAGGAAGATCATGTAAGTATGGCGCCCTGGGCGGCCAGGAAAGCAAAAATGATTATTGAAAATACTGCCAGGGTTATCGGGATTGAATGTATGCTGGCAGCCGAAGCGATCTCTTTGACCCGGGATCAATTGGGACAGTTCAAATTGGGGAAGGGAACCGGATCGGCATTTGAAAGAATCAGACTGGATGTAAAGGCAGCCTACAAGGACAGTTATATGCCTGATCAGTCCACCCCGGCCATTGAACTGGTAAAGAACCGCGCGATTATTGACGCCGTGGAGAGCAAGATTGGAAAATTGCTCTAATAGCTCAACCGTACAAAGAAAAATATTTATTGGGTTAAAAATAACGAATCCCGAATTCCGGGACATCCTATAAAATTCTATTCATCCATTAGTGAATATCCATTAATGCTATTTGCTCTCCACGCTGAGCACTCATACTGACCGCTGGCTGTGAAGCTTTGAGCTTCGGATGAGTCCGCCTCCAGTTAGATCAGGGCGCTTTCCTTCTTGGATGCCTTTCTGAACGAATATTTTGTAACGGCGTCGCTCAGTTGATCTCTTGCCATTGAACAGTTTCAAAACATAACCATCATCTTGCCAATCTTTTTTCTTTTTCCCCATAATAGCGGCGTGCCCGCAAAAAGAATATTTGTCCAGTGCTTTTATGTCGGTAACTAACTTGGCTCGAATCGGATTAAGGTGAATATACCGGACAAGTTCCAATAGGTAGGTATCTTCTTGACACAGAATAGATTTGTAACGGTTCTGAAAAAGCTGGCCGCTGCGACCATGTCTACGGTTAAAATTCATGGCATGTCCGGTTAGAAGCCTGCGCATAACAGTGGAAAGGGGACACGCACCGGTGCGCAATAAAAGGTGAAAGTGGTTGGGAATCAGAGCCCATGAAAAACATTTTGTATCGGTTTCTAAAAGCACCTTTCCCAACCGATCCAGAAAGTTATTCCTATCGACGTCGTCATCAAACATGTTTCTTCTCTCAATGCCTCTTACAATAATATGATGAAGGGCACCAGGAGCATCAATACGGGCTTTACGTGGCATGACAGGGCCATATCATATATCGGATAAAATAGAAACTTATAATTTTAGGGGCGTCCCGCAACCCGGAGTCGAGGCAACGATGTCTGAATTAAAACGCAGCCACGGATTCAGGAAACTGCGTGTACGAAGATCTGTCAAAGTCTGTTTTGCGGTAGCCTGTAAAGTGACTGCATGTAATATCAAGAGGTGGGCAAAGGCCCATGCTTACTCAAAACCCTCTCTAAAACGACTTTTATCAACAGTTTTAGATCGCTTAATGAATTTTATAACCGATTTGATCGAAATATTTTCTATTTTACGAATAAGCCGTACTTTTATATAATTCTATCGTTCTAAAAAGAGTACTTATTTCTCAGGAATCTAAACT
>JASJGP010000259.1:0-4881 GCA_033791485.1 Desulfobacterales bacterium
CCATACGAAATAATACGGGTAAATTTGATCTTTTTCCCGGCCGATTTCAAGCAGGTAATCGTGAGCATCAAACCGGCATTTTTCCCATGTTTCATTATCGTCAAAGTGGGATGAGTAGCGATAATAAATATCCTCCACAGGTGCATACAGACATGCCCCATCTATTCCAGCTGAATTAAGCAATGGCTCGATATCTTCAAAAGGCTGTGATACATTCTGAATGCCGCAATGTATGTGACTGTCAATTATATGCATAGTATTATTTCTGAATGGAGATTAACTATACTGATAATCATCTTAAAAGGTTTAAGTACCAGTGGATAAGCCTGGAGCCGTAAAATATATATAAAACAGCACCGAAGGCAAGAAACGGTCCAAAGGGAATAGCAAGCTTCATGTTTTTTTTAGTCAGTAGCATAATGATTATTCCTGATACAGTACCAACTGCGGATGAAACAAAAATAGTAAAGAGTACGCCTTTCCAGCCGATAAGAGCTCCGATCATTGCCAGAAGTTTGATATCGCCCCCTCCCATGCCATCTTTTTTTGTAATAAGATTATAGAGCCATGCAATGAGAAGAAGACTTCCGCCGCCTGCCAGAATCCCGATAAGAGAATCGATGTACGTTATTGCAGGAAGAGCAAATGAGGCTGCAAAGAATACAGGTATGCCTGGAATAGATATAACATCCGGTATTATCCTGTGATCTATATCGATAAGTGTAATTACAATCATAGATGAAATAAAGGCGAAATAAATAAGTCCTTCAAGGGTAAAGCCAAATTTCAGAAATACGAAAAGAGCAAAAGCTCCGGTTATAATTTCGATCAGGGGATAACGAAAAGATATGACAGCATCGCAGTGTCTGCACTTGCCTTTAAGTAATAAATAACTTAAAATCGGGATGTTATCGTAAGATCTAATCATATTTTCACATTCAGGACACATGGAACGCGGGTGGACAATCGATTTAGAAGCAGGCAGCCTGTATATGCATACATTTAAAAAACTTCCGATGCATATGCCGAATATAAATGCTATAATTTCTAAAAGATAACTATACATATTTAATTGAGGGTCCATAGTTTTCTCTAACTTTGTAGATTAAAAAAGAAATATAATATCAGCCAAATCGTCATCACCGTGCAGGCGGGAATCCAGAAAAATCCTTGTCCTCGACCTGATCGGGGAAAAGGGATTCTGAAATTTTCGGTAAAAACAATAGATAGGTTTTATAAAAAAATCAAGATAGATATTGTAATAGGGCAATTCTGTATTATTATATAAGCGCTCTATACCTTTTTTGACTTACTGATGTTGAAGTTGCTGAAGGGTAAAAAAATATATAAAAACCGGAGATATAATGGCTGAAACTGATAAAGATGATCTAATAAGTTTAATTGGTGAGGATGAAAAACAAGAGGATCTCCCCAAGATACTTCCCCTTATGCCTGTGCGTGATATCGTGATTTTTACTGATATGCTTCTACCACTTTTTGTAGGAAGGGAGAAATCGGTTCGTGCTGTAGAAGAGGCGATTGCAAATAGCGGGTTTTTGTTTCTGGCAACTCAAAAGGATCCTGGAATTGAAAACCCAAAGGCAGATGAAATATTTTCTGTTGGCACTATAGGCCGAATATTACGTGTGTTAAAACTTCCTGATGGCAGAGTAAAAACGCTTGTACAGGGCATTGCCAGAGCGAAGATTATAAAATATGTCAGGAAGAGATCCTTATATCGTGTTCAGGTTGAAATTGTTAAAGAAAAACCTGCCGGGAAAATCAACATCGAACTTGAAGCGTTGATGAGGAATGTGCGTGAAAATTCCATAAAAATTCTGACACTTCGGGGAGAGATGACCGGTGAAGTCGGAACTATCCTGGAAGATATTAAAGACCCTGGAAAACTTGCCGATCTTGTAGCATCGAATTTGAGATTAAAAATTGATGAGTCACAGATTTTGCTCGAGATACTTGATTCCGTGAAGAGACTGAAAAAAGTAAACGATTTTCTATCACGGGAAGTAGATCTGTCTGCAATGCAGGCCAAGATTCAGTCTAATGTCAAAGATGAGATTTCAAAAAATCAAAGAGATTACTTTTTAAGAGAACAGGTAAGGGCTATTAACAAGGAGCTTGGAGAGCAGGATGAAAGAACCGAGGAGATAGCTGATTATAAAAAGAAAATAAAAAGAGCAAAGATGTCAAAGGATGCTGAAAAGGAAGCGACAAAACAGCTGAAGCGAATGGAGCAAATGCATCCTGAGTCTGCAGAGTCTTCTGTGATAAGAACATATCTCGACTGGCTGGTTGAGATGCCATGGAATAAAAGCACTAAAGATATAATAGATATTAAAAATGCAAAAAAAGTACTGGATAGAGATCATTATGCACTAAACAAAGTAAAAGAACGTATTCTTGAATATCTTAGCGTTCGTAAACTCAATCCCAAAATGAAAGGGCCTATTCTTTGTTTTGTAGGCCCTCCAGGTGTCGGGAAAACATCATTGGGTCAGGCAATTGCAAAGGCTTTAAAGCGAAAGTTCATCCGAATCTCCCTTGGCGGTATTCGTGATGAAGCTGAAATAAGGGGACACCGCCGCACATATATCGGTGCGTTGCCCGGGCGAATATTGCAGGGGTTGAAACAGTGCGGAACAAATAACCCTATTTTTATGATGGATGAAATAGACAAGCTTGGGTCTGATTTCCGCGGAGATCCTTCTTCGGCCCTTTTGGAAGCTCTTGATCCGGAGCAGAATTTTGAATTCAGCGATCATTATCTAAACCTTCCCTTTGATCTTTCAAAGGTAATGTTTATTCTTACTGCGAATTTAACAGATACCATACCGTCAGCACTTCTTGACAGAATGGAAGTTATTTCTCTTTCCGGGTATTCAGAGGATGAAAAAAAAGTCATTGCCGAAATGCACCTTATCCCGCGTCAAATCAAAGAAAACGGCTTAAAGAGAAAAACAGTGTTTATCAGCGAAGGTGCTTTGAAACAGATAATAACAGAATACACAGCAGAAGCCGGTGTCAGAAATCTGGAACGTAAGATTGGTTCGCTATGTCGAAAAACAGCGCGGAAAATTGCCGAAGGGGAAAAGGGCCCTTTTAAGATAACAAGGAATAATCTGCATAAGTATCTGGGTGTTCCAAAATATATGCCGGAGTTAGATAAAGAAGGCAGCCAGGTCGGTTTGTCAACCGGTTTGGCATGGACCCAGGTCGGTGGTGAAGTGATGTATATAGAGGCGTCTTTGGTGGGCGGTAAAGGAGAATTGATAATCACCGGTCAACTTGGAGATGTCATGCAGGAGTCCGCACGTGCTGCACTGAGTTATGCCAAGGCAAACATTAGTTCTCTTGGGATCAAAAAGAATGTTTTTGAAAACATGGATATGCATATTCACGTTCCGGCAGGAGCAATACCCAAAGACGGGCCCTCAGCAGGTATTGCAATGGCGACAGCCCTGATTTCCACTTTGACCGATAAACCTGTGAACAGTGATGTTGCAATGACAGGAGAAATTACATTAAGGGGAAGAGTACTTCCAATTGGCGGTTTGAAAGAAAAGGCACTTGGAGCTTTGAGGGCGGGGATTCATACCATAATAATACCTGAAAAAAATAAAAAGGATTTAGCTGAGATTCCCATGAGCGTAAAGAGAAAAATAAAGTTTATAACTGTGGGAAAAATGGATGAAGTACTTTCGATTTCGATAAGAAAGCGAACAAACAAAAAAACCAAATGAAATGATAGCCGTTCAAGGCTTGAAACTTGAAATTGGAAATTAGAAATTAGGAAGAGATGACCCAGGCGAAACTGTGAACCGACAAATTTGAACGGTTAAAGGCGTGAAGACTAAATTTCCAATTTCTATTTTCTAATATAAACGTTCCGTGAACGTTTACTAAACTAACTTATGAAGATACTTGCCGTTGATACAGCTACAAAAAGTTGCAGTGTTGCAATAGTTGATAAAGAATCACTGCTTGCTGAAATGACGGTGGTCAATGAGCAGACCCATTCAAAACATTTGCTTGAGATGATACGCTTAGTTGTCAAGCATTCAGGTCTTAAGCTTTCTGATTTGAACGGATTTGCAGTAACACGTGGACCCGGGAGTTTCACAGGACTGAGAATCGGCATTAGTTCTATAAAGGGGTTAGCAGCAGCCCAGGGAAAGCCAATTACAGGTATTTCAAGCCTGGACGCGCTGGCAAGACAGGTGTCATTTTCTCCATATCTTATTTGCTCTCTTATAGACGCACGCAGAGATGAGGTGTACTCATCAAGGTATAGATACAAAGACGGACAATTAAAAAAAGAAGGCGAAGAGCAGGCCGTTTCCCCTGAAGATGCGCTTGATAAAATCAATGAGCCGTGTATGTTTGTTGGAAGCGGAGCTGTTCTATATCGAAAGGCGATTAAGGATAAGCTGGGTGAATACGCATATTTCGCTCAGGCGTATGAAAACACAATACGTGCTTCTACGGTAGCACGTTTGAGTATGGATAGATTTGAAAATGATGATACTGATGATGCGGAGACATTTGTGCCGAATTATATAAGAAAATCGGATGCCCAGCTTAAATTGCAGGGAAATAACTTTTAAACTCTTTCTGCTAAACTGATTTTATTTATCTTAAAAAGCTGATTCTTTGGTCAAGGTCCGAGTTGGCTATACCCGATCAACCCGAATGGTCATGTTATTTTTAAACATCGAACATCGAACGTTGAAAATCGAACATCGAATGATGAAATCGCTTCGCTCCACCAATCTATAAATTGGCAGAATACCTTATTCAAAATTAGACGTTGGACGTTCGATGTTGAATATTCATTTATTTGCTTTAATCCGATTGATTTTTGCA
>JASJGP010000260.1:0-4075 GCA_033791485.1 Desulfobacterales bacterium
AAAAATAATTGATGGTGTGAATTTGTGAGAGTATTTATACACCTTAACTGAAAGATTAGCTTAATGATGCTATTTAGAGTTCATATGATTTAATGCTCATATATCGCGGACGTATGCGGATATGGAGGCACTCGTATCCCATGGATGCAAATTAAAACAGTTTTCCGTTAAAAGCTGAACCTATTCATGCAAGTTATGCAGCGGGTTTGAATACCGGGCAGTAAGTAGCTGTGAAAAAAATCTTGCTTTTTTACTGGTTTCATACTACAAAAATTCCCATTGAACTATCTTCCTAAATTAATTTTCTTTCAGAAACGATTATTTTCTTCCATTCTGCAGCCTGAGTTATAGCTGGTGTTAGTGCCCAAGGCGTTTTAAACCGGTTTTTATTATGGAACTTGTAAATCATACCGAACCATTATGTTTCCATCAGGGCCCGAAATGGATCTGTGGTAAACACAAGGCCAAATTACACAGAATTGGTCTGATGTCCAGGGTGGAAAATAAGCCGGTCCATGCCACATGACAATTATATTTTAAAAAAAGGAGGTAGCATGAGGGTATTTTATTCCGTGGTTTGTATGTTGTGCGTGATTTTGCTGTGTTCCACCGGTGCTTTTGCGGTGGACAAAGATGCGATCAAGAAAAACGTAGACGGTATTGTTAAAGAAATTAACAAAGGAAAAACAGCCGATTCATTTAAGGCAAATGATTACACCCCCTATGCCTTTATCATGAAAAAAAACGGTATCCTGTTGGTCCATCCCTCCCTGGCCGGTGAGAGCCTAAAGAAAAAAGCGCCTCCGGTCTATGAGGCATTGCTCAAATCAAAGTCATATGGGGTCTGGGTGGATTATGTTTGGAAGGAGAAACAAAAACACTCCTATGTCAAGACCACTACTAGCGGCCTGATTGTAGGCAGCGGTTACTCTGAATAGATGGTTTTGTGACTGATCTTCCACAGAACAAAATGGCCATGCCTTCCGGCCCAAAAAGAAGGCATGGTCACGGTTTCAATGCTCGATAAATGGACAGGCGGTTTTTTTTAGGAAGATTTGTTAACCTATATTGGTGGAAACATGCCGGATATTTCTTAAGAGCCATTTCAAATAATGTTACTAATGTATTTTGATTCTTTGCAAGCCAGATAGAATTCACCACAGCCACGAGATATGGGATCTGAGCTATATATATAACCCTGAGCACTATGAATAAATACAGTCGCTGCCGGATTCCTGGCAACCATCACTACTACCAAACGATATCTGTGGGGTCCAGGATTCGGACGGCAGCGACTATTTTAACGTGTAGAGCTCGCTTTTTGAAAATTCTTCATGGTACAAGATGTTGTATCTATATTATTTTTCTTCCCAGATTCAAAATTCCATTATATGGGATAGGCTGAAAAAACCCTATATACCCTATGTGGGGGTGCCACAATTTCTCATAAATAGCCCTACGAATAGCCATTTATAGTTCCATGATGTACGACTACGACTCTATTGACAAATTACCATCCCCCCTTATTCTATTTAAGTACCACATTGTGGTCATTCTAATTGTTCATAACTAACAATAACTGAATTCTCGCTTTTTAATATTTTCTCGCTATTTGTTATGATACAGCAACATAAGGGGAACAAAATGATTATTCACCAGAGGGAAATAAGTTATACGGAGAACTATTCGGAGTTTTTTGAGACACTTGTCAAGATCAAGGAACATATGGGGAGAAAATATCCTGAAATATCGGTAGATCTCATGTACAATTTAGCAGGTCAGAGGGGCCGAGCAACGATTCAGACACGATATGCTTCGCTGGCTGACTACGAGCGAATCGATGCCGAAGTAGACAACGACGAGGAGTATTCGAAGCTGTTTGAACCTATCATAAGCGCTACAGGGAATCTGCCCGTAGATCAGTTCTATCGCTTAATTTAAAAAATGCAGCCACATTTATTCAGACGGCACAACCACAGATGAAGTCTTTAACCTAAATGGAGGTATTCAAAAATGAGTGATGATAAACAGAAAACATTATGTGCCCATATAGAAGAAGAGTTGCAGGTCAAAGACCCAAAGGCCTATATTGCACTTATCAAACCGGCCACTCATTACTGCGAAGGCTGTGGACGCAGCGCAGCAAAGGCCGAAAATGTGTGTAAACCGCAAAAGTTCTAATAAATAAGGAGCAGCCCCATGGATGATCTCCATCGTAAACCTTTTGAACCCTGCCGGATGGGGGATCCCTTGATGACCCCTGAAGAGATTAAGGTCCAGAGAGCCAACATTCCATATTGGGAGATCGTTGACGTCAGTGGTGTGAAAAAACTACACAGGGAATTTAAGTTTAAAAACTTTCAACAGGCCCTGGCCTTTACCAACAGACTGGGAGAGATTGCAGAGAAAGAAGACCATCATCCATCCATCTTAACCGAGTGGGGCAGGGTTTGTGTGACTTGGTGGACCCATACGGTACAGGGGCTTCATATCAATGATTTTATCATGGCCGCCATGACGGACAGGCTTATATAGCGTATCCGATAGTTGAAAAATTACCGGCTGGATTTGACAAGGCTACCAAAATAAATTGAACCGAACAGTATCAATTTTGATCATAAAAGGAAGATATTATGAAAAAAGACGCTGATAATAAAAATGATGCCATTGAACTCAGATGCCCGGAATGTCAAGCTCAATTAAAGGCGAGGAAATCACGAGTGCCGGATAAATGCGAAATGGTTTGCGGAGGGTGCGGACAAAGTTTTGATGTGTGTAATCTTGAAACGCTGGACGCACTTAAAAAGAACTCTTGAGCCAATTTATAAAGTGGAATAATTTGTGATAAAAAGAATCCCGGAATGCTCATTAATCCTGAATAATTCCTTTCTAAAATCATGCCTTTATCAATGGCAACGGTGAGATGATAAAAGACTCGCTTTTTAACGATTAGTTAATAAATAATTTTTTCACGAATAGTTTATTTTAAAAATTGGTTTTACCTTATTTCCATTTTCTTGGTGAAGGATCAGTGTGTTACACTAATAATTAAAATAGTTGCAATATGGAAAATTTGACATATTTTTAATGATAGTTGTTAAAGGAAAGTTAAATAAAATTTGTCGAAAAATTAGAAGTCAAATCAGATTTCATTTTCGTAGATTCTTTTTCTCTATATATAGAACACTTCCACCACTTGAGTTCTTAATTTTACAATAATTTCAAATTACCTTTCAAATTTATTCGGCAGATTCGCTTGATACAAAAAATATAATTGAGGGAGAATTATTATGAGAACGTTAGATGAAAAAGCAGTTCAGGAATTGAAAGCAAGATTCCGTGGAGAAATTCTTTTCCCAGATGACAAAGGCTATGAAGCATCACGAAAAATATGGAATGGTATGTTTAATGATGCATCAAGAGAGAGTTCCTTCTCTCAAAGGTGAAATAATATGCGAAATAAGCCAATAAATATCGAGTCTCGGGGGCAACTACAGAATGCCTTATGGGGCCTTTTTATCGGTGATGCACTGGCCATGCCCGCCCACTGGTATTACCGTATTGATAACATTCGAAAAGTATTTGACGGCGGGATTCAGGATTATCAAGCGCCTCCGCATCCCCATCTCGAAAGCTTTATGGTTGGAATGGACTATCATCCGGATGTTGAGACTGCCAAACGGCAGGGACGGGCATTCGATATCTTGCATGAGCATTCCAGGTTCTACCATACCAGCTACAGCACACTTGAAATCAGAAGCACCGAAAGAGAAAAGGCCCATGGGAATCCCGTTCCCGAATTGGCAGATCGCTATCATTACCACCATGGACTCAAAGCAGGTGAAAACACCTTGGCCTCCCATCTTGTCCGCGTGTTGATGCGATCGGTGATCCATTGCGGCCGCTATGATCCCAATGCATTCATTGAAGATTTTATCAGGTATATGACAACGCCTGGCGTTAACCGCGACCCATATTGTGAAATCTATATTCGACGGTGGTTCGAAAATTACTCCCGCGGATTGCCTCCTCATGGCTGCGCCGAGCTGCAGCGCAATGTGTGGTCCATCGGTTC
>JASJGP010000261.1:0-2528 GCA_033791485.1 Desulfobacterales bacterium
GCACCAAGTTCTGGCGATGGTAATCCTGATGGGAGTGGCAGGTAGCCACCCCGAAACAATAACGCCGTATTGCAGCAAAGATCAAGCAGGGTCAATTACAAGCCGTTTACTTAGGGTGTTGAAAAATACATAGTTTGTTTATATGATCCCCCAGTCTCAAACGAGATTGGGGGATTCTGTTTGGAAAAGATATCTTATCGACAAAATAGACTAAGGGTGCCGGTCGCTGCAGGTGACATTCAGGTTAATTTTTGCAAAAATCCTGCCTGTCCTAACTATGGCGTTTCTGCCAGCACCCAAAAACAGCCTCGTGGCCCTGGGGCAAAGTTAAGAGGCCGAGATAACTACAAAGTTCAAGCAAGCGGTACCCAGTGGCCTTTTTTAAAATGCCTTCAGTGTAATGAACACCCGCCCACCAAGAGCAACCATGCAATACAAGAAGAACTCCTGAGACTATCTGATTATTTAAAATCGAGGAAAGAACCATCTTGTCCGGAACCTTCATGTAGCAACCACTCAAAGAGTATTCATTTAGGCAAAACTTATTACCTCTCATTTGGTAAAACTAGATTCGGTTCCAAGCGTTATCGCTGCAAGGCTTGCGGTAAAACATTCTCTGTTGGAAAATCAACACTCAGGCAAAGAAAGCCACATTTGAACAAGCTCATATTTAAGCTCTTGATGAATAAATCCCCTTTTCGAAGAATCTGTGAAGTGACAGAAATTTCACCGAAAACTCTATATGACAAGATAAACTTTTTGTACAAGCAATGCCAAATCTTTGCAGGAAACAGAGAAAAAAAGCTGCTTTCGGGTATGCCGATACGAAGAATTTATGTTGGTGTAGATCGCCAAGAGTATGTAGTAAACTGGACGAACCGCATGGATAAGCGAAATACTGTTCTTCATGCCATTGGTAGTGCCGACAATAAAACCGGATATGTGTTTGGGATGCATCTAAATTTTGATCCTTCGCTCGAACTGAAAAAAGTGGAGCAGGAAGCTCTTAAAATTAATGAGTATGATCTTCCTCACCCGTTCAGAAAATACGCAAGACTTTGGTTGTTGGGCGACTATGACGAATCAATCGATCGTGCAAATAAGAAAAAAAGGCGTAAGAATATAAGCCCTTTAGCGGAGAAGATTAAGGATACATACGCTGAAGCATTGTCAAGAGATGATGTTGAGGTGTTTGAGTCACTGAGCGGGTTTATTCGGTTGCCGCAAAAAGGTATGCAGGTGCATGCTGAATATACTTTATATGGACATTTCTTTTTTTTGAAAAAGTTATTTTCGGGAATTGAAAAAGTCCGCTTTTTTCTTGATCAAGATTCTGGTATGCGGGCGGCTTGCCTTGGAGCATTCCAACCGGAGATACAAGAGAGAAGGTGCGATGCATTTTATGTGAGAATAAATTCGAAAATGACAGTCCCACAAAGACAGAAGGCTCTTGAAAATAGTCGAAATGAATTTTGTCGGGTTCAAAAATTGCATCCGAAGCTATCAAAAAATGAAGTAAAGCTTTTCATGATTAAGCAACGTATTGCCTCAATGGTAGAGCTCGGAAAGTGGAAGGATAAATGGCTCGAACATCCTTTTCCTGACATGAGTGAACCGGAAAAATCCATTTGCTATCTGACTGATTATAGCGACTACGACAAGGATCACTTGGCCTGGCTTTATAACAAAGCCAGTTTGCATGCGATTGACCGATTCTTTATGCAGGTACGTCGTAAGCTCTCCCTTTTGGAAAGGCCAATCGCGTCAGCAGGAAGAGCAAGACGGATGTGGCATGGTTACAGTTCTTACAACCCTGAAAGCATCATTAAGGTGCTGAGCATATTCAGGACCTTTTACAATTATACACGGGCCGGAAAAGATTTGAAAACACCTGCGATGAGGCTTGGGCTTTCAAAAGGCCACGTAAAACTTGAAGATATTATTTATGAATGATTGGAAAGACGTCCAGAAAGGACGTGATTATCCGAATTGGTAAAAAGCAAATCCCGCCAAACATTATTGGCGGGATTTTTTCCAACACCCTAAGTAAACGGCTTGGCCCCATCCTGGTCCTGGGTTTCTTCACCCAGAAATCCCATCGCTCGGTAAAGGTGGTGAAGATCCAAACCATCGATGCCGTCGATGATGTAGTCACGGCACCAACGGTGACAGAAACGATCAGAACCCGATATCATCAACCGATGCAGCACCGTGAGAAAAATCGCACGCTCCACATCAAACTCGAACTTACGGCCAGCCAGCGCCCGGGCAACAGCGGCCTTGATCCCGGTTTCTTTCCACAGCCGCTCAAAAATCAGCGCCGGCCCGATCTTTTTGGCATCGGCCGCCAGATCACTCTTGCCCGAGATAATCAGCAGTGTCTGCTCCGAGAACCTGGACAGCGAGCGGATGAGGGTTTCCACACGGCCTTTTGATTGCAGTTTGTCCATGCGGCCGACGGTGGCGATAACCCGTTGCTTGACTTTGCCCTTTTCTATTCGGTTCTCGACGATTTGCAGGTACTGATA
>JASJGP010000262.1:0-11808 GCA_033791485.1 Desulfobacterales bacterium
AAAACTTCTTGAGGATTTAAGATTAAACCTGTCACAGGCAATTGGGCCTATGGCCCAGATTTTGATTGAAGATACAGTAGCTGAAATGGAACTGAAAATGTCCGAAATACCGTGGCACCAGGCTGCTGAACTGATTAGTAATATAGCACGGGAAGTTCCGGAGGAAAATAATCAAATCAGGTTTAAAAAAACCATGATCGAAATAATGAAAAAAAATCGGTTGTAGGGCAGAGGGATCGGATTATGATAGAAGTCACCTGTGATGAGTGCGGGAAAATATATAGAATAAATGAAAATAAAATCAAAGAGGAGACGGTCCGATTAAAATGTAATGCATGCGAAAATATACTAACAGTATCCAAACCAAAGCCTGAAGACTATGTAGAATCTTACCAAAGCTTTGCCGAACCATCCCGGGAAAAAGAAATATTGCCGAATTCTGCTAAGAAAAAGGTTTATTTTAGTTTTTTTGCAAAAATCATTATTGTGATGCTGCTTGTAAGCCTGATCCCCATGGCAGTTTTCTGGGGAGTCACGTTTAAAGAAACCAGCGTTAGAATTAGAAATGACACACAGCTTATCATGTCCCTGACTACACAGGTACTGGAGAACCAGGTAAACAGCTGGATCGATAATAATATATGGGTGCTTAAATCTGCGGCAAAGCTCCCATCTGTTATTTCCATGGATCGTCAAAAGCAGGAACCTGTTTTACAACAAATCCAAAAAAAATACCCTTACATATACCTGGCTTTCACAGTAGGACCGGATGGAAGCAATGTGGCCAGAAGTGATGATGCAACAGTGCAGTATTATGGTGACCGGCAATATTACAAAGACATAATTGATGGAAAAAAACTTAGCTGGCAGACCTTAATAGGCAAAACATCCCAAAAGCCGACTCTTGTCCTGGCAGTTCCCATTATGTCCGAAGATAAACTTGTCGGTGTGATGGCTGCCGCAATGACCGTTGACGAATTATCGAAGCATGTCGCAAGGTGGAAAAAGGGAAAGACAGGTTTTGCTTTTTTGGTGGATGATAAGGATAAAGTTGTTGCCCACCAGGTTAAGCAGTATGCATTAAAACTAAAAAAAATAAGCTCCCATCCCTTGGTTGTAGCCTTCAGAGAAGAAGGTTGGACAACAAAAACATTCGGCTTTAAAGATGAAAATAAAAAGAAGTATATCGGGCACATAAGGGGAATTAATTATGGCTGGGCACTTGCAATTCAGCAGGAGGAACAGGAAGTTTTTGCAGATTTAAAACGGATGCAGAAGTTTGCCATAATTTTACTGATAGTTACAGTTGTGATAGTGTTGTTAATTGCCTGGATCTCCGCGAGAGCCGTTGCTACACCCATCAAAAAATTAACCGAGGTAGCTGAGCGCATGAGCTTAGGAGATCTCAACATGAAGATCAATATCTCGTCCAGGGATGAAATCGGCCTGCTTGCACAGGCAATCAAGCTGATGCAAACCAGTCTGCGCCTTGCGATGGAGCGGCTGAGGCAAAAACGATAGTACTTGCCATGGCAAGCACTGAGCGTCGCTTCGCGACTTGAGGAGCGGCCTTCGGCCTTGAGGAGCATCCGCCTGCGGCGGATTTAAGGCCTAAAGCGAAGCGCTCTTCAAACGAAGTGCTCTTCAAGCGAGGCGCTCGGCACATTTGTGCCTCATTTAAGCTCTATATCCCAATTCCACATCCCAGGTCTGTCTTTAAGTTTCACACCTTTAGGTAAGGGCTCGGAAAGGTTTACAAAAAGACGATAACCTGCCCTTTTAAGCTCATCCTTTTTCTTGCTGATATCGAGCTTCCAGTTGGGATAAACCCAGAAATCAGAGCCATAGCTTCTGCCCCAGGCCTGCTCCCCCCTGGGGCTGGTAAAAAATTCCCTTTCCCTTATATTTTTCGGGATTATCCTTGAAACACAAAGGGGCCAGTTGCCTGACAAAACGATACCTAAAGGAAGAGGGCTTTGTTTGGGCAGCATTAAATAATCTTTACTGCTCAGTTCAGGGCTGACAATGGCACCTGAAAAACCGAGAGATGCCAGAGCATCTATGGCCAGGGGATTTGTCAGGTTACAAAATGGACCTGCCCATAAGTTAAGGCTTCTGCCTGATTTTTTGTTTTCAGTCATATCTGTGAAAAAGGCTTTCTGCCAGGGGGCGTTTAGTATAAAGTTCCGCCCTCCCTTTTCCAGAGCAAGTGTAACCAGCGATTTTAACTCATTTTCTCCATCCGGCCAGACTGTCGGCGGTAGAAACCACCAGACTTTTGGATAAAGACGGCCTGGCATCACCTTATAAGACTGAGCAGACAACCAACAACCTGGCTCCTGGCCTTTGGTCTTTACCTTTCCTGGCATTCTGCATATATTTATTTCAAGTGAGTGCTCTTTTTTAAACGATTTACTGGGAAGCCTGGCTTTTGTTTCCTGAAGGGTTGCTTTAGATGCAGGTATATCAGATAGTTTCTTTTCAAGTTCGGACAAAAGCCTTTTGAGTTGACTCTCTTTTCTATCTGTAAGAAAAACCGGGGCAGCTTTCGCAGGCCTTCTTTTCATAGCAAGTTTCAGATAAAGCCGTCCCCTCTTGGGTATGTATTTGCTTACAGTCTGGACTGCATGCCAGGGCTCATCCTCATAGCCTAAACGCAGTGTATCCCCAGGAAAAAGTTCCACTCTTGGAATAAGATAAGGCGTCTTACCTGCCCCCTGCAGTTTACCCACAAGAAGCCCTGATCCGGTCTGGCCTTTAACATTAACTGGATTCTGGGGTCTTTGAGGTAAGAAATTATAATGGGTACCTGTTCTTCCCAGCGAAAGCTCAAGAAGACTAAGGGCAAATTTCTTTTTTTCAGGGTCTTTGCCGAAATCTCTCATTATCCTGTATGCTTTAACCGTGTGATAAACATAATGGGGTCCCTTTTTCCGGCCTTCAATCTTCCACGCCCGCACTTTGGGAATGGATAAAAGAACCTTGGATAGAACATCAAGGGAAAGATCCTGGCAGGAAAAAAATCTTTGTTTTTGACCCTTCTGAGTATAGAGCCTCCTGCATGGCTGGACGCATCTGCCCCTGAGGCCACTCTTTCCTCCAAAAAAACTGCTCCAATAGCACCTTCCTGAAACGCCGTAACAAAGGGCTCCGTGAACAAACATCTCAAGTTCAAGACCATCCGGGCAGGCCTTTGCAAGAGCCTTAATCTCATCAATATTAAGTTCTCTGGGGACGACTACCCTGTCAATCCCGAATTCTTTCCGGACAAGATTTAGAGCAGCCGGAAAGCTCACATTGGCAAGTGTTGACAGGTGAATCTCACCGGCAAAACCGGTCTGCCTTGCAAGGGAAACAAGTGAAAGGTCCTGAACAATAAGACCGTCTGGTTTAACCCATCGGCTGAGAGCATTCAAAAAATCCGCAGCCCTGTCCAAATCAACAGTCTTTAAGAGAGAGTTGAAAGCAATATAAACCTTAACTTTCATGCTATGTGCCAATTTAGTAAGACGGTCAAGTTCTTCAAGGCTAAAATTTTTTGCCTCCATGCGTGCCGAAAACTGCTTCATTCCGCAATAAATAGAATCAGCCCCTGCAGCCAGAGCTGCGAGAAAAGAGGCTCTGTTTCCTGCAGGCGCCAGGATTTCAGGGGGGAGGCACTTGCTATTATTTGGCAAATTTAAAATATTCAAGCTTCGTACTTTCTTTAGGTACTGTTTTTTTATCTGTTAAAATAGCCTGCGCAGGCTGCTGGAAACGCCTTTTTTCGGAAGGCGATATTTTGCTTAATTTGCAGGATAAGTATGATATCAACTGGAGAAAAATTGCATTTTCGTCAGACTGCGCACCTCTTTTATGTTGATCTATAAGTGCGAAAGTTAAGATATTTCCTAATGACCTCTGCTGCATCAAAAGCAAGACTAAGTAAAGCGGGAATTAAAAATATAGTAAAAATCGTTGAAGCTAAAAGGCCTCCTACTACTACACTGCCAAGCCCCCTGTAAAACTCAGAACCTGCACCGGGCGACAGAACCAGAGGAAGCATGGCACATACCGTTGTAATGCTGCTCATGTATATCGGCCTGATCCGGGTGCGCACTGATTCAACGATTGCATCACGCGGGTTCATATTTCCTTCACGAATATTATTTAAGGTTTGATAAACGATAAGTATGGCGTTATTAACCACAATACCGACAAGAATTATAAATCCCAGCATGGTTATTATATCAAGGGGCTGATAAGTAATAAAAGAATTTACCAGAAAAAGGCCTACAAATCCACCTGCAGCAGCCAGGGGCACACTGAACATAATGATAAAAGGGTAGAAAAAATTTTCAAAAAGGGCTGACATAAGAAGATAGCTGATAATAATAGCCAGGATAAAATTCCACATAAGGGCCTGTCTTGTTCTTGTTAAGTCATCGGCAGTGCCGCCTAACTTTAAGCTGTAGAGATTAGATAAGGCTCCACTTGCCTTAATGGGATTTACAACCTTGTCCCTGATAATATCCATAGCGGTCTCTAAAGGTATTTTCCGGGGAGGGATTACCATAATTGTAATGACACGCTGTGAATCGAGGTGGTCAATCCTGGTGGGACCTTCTTGAAGGCTTATATCAGCCAAAGATCCCAATGTCACTTTTTCACCTGAAGGAGCGATTACGGGAAATTCGGCAAGGTCTTGAGTGCGCCTAAGTTTCCCTTCCTTAGTTTTGATAACCAAATCTATCTCATCGCCATGAAGTCGGTAATTGCTTGCCTTGGCCCCATCCACCAGTACATTAACCGTTAAACCAAGATCGTATGTGGTCATGTTCAGGCGGCTTAACCGGTCACGGTTCGGTATGATTCTCATTTCGGGGTTTCCAAGATCCAGGCCCGGTATCGGGCGTATTTGTG
This sequence comes from Desulfobacterales bacterium, assembly GCA_033791485.1. Lineage (GTDB taxonomy): Bacteria > Desulfobacterota > Desulfobacteria > Desulfobacterales > JAUWMJ01 > JAUWMJ01. Next base: position 4,903 of record JASJGP010000262.1, read on the forward strand.
AACCGGGAAGGGCCTGGGAAGACATACCGAATATTTGCCTGCCAAGGCTTATCAGCTTGGTAAGCTCAGGTCCTTTGATTTCTATTTTAATTGATCTTCCCTCGCCTATCCCTCGAGAAAACAGACCCGGTTGCTGGACAATTGCTATCATGCCTGGAATTTTTTTCAGTACACCATAAACATAAGGAAGCAATTCACGTGTTCTTTCCTGGATTTTTGAAACAATGCCCATAAATACCTGCTGGCCGAATGCGACATAGAAAAAACTTTTAACCGGTGGTAAATTAAGCTTATTCGCAGTTTCACTTTCCCCTTCATGCTCAATCAACGGAAGAATATCCTTCTCTATATTTTTTCCAATTTCTTCAAGCTCATCAAGGTTATAACCCGGCGGGGGCAAAAGGATACCAAAGAGCATTTCACGGTTCCCTTCAGGCAGATATTCGGTCTTTGGCGCTAAAGCAAAGGCCAAAGCAATTGCCAGAGATGTCATAAGGACAACTATACCAATACGGGTTGATACACGACCGCACATCCAGTAAATAAATTTTGCAATGCTATCTACAAACCATTTTGCAAAAGAGTACACCTTGTTCATTTGCTTTTGCTTGGACGTAGATTTCTGTTTGACTTTTCCCAGAATCTTTGCCGAAAGGGTTGGTATTGCGGTGATTGAAATAATAAGGCTCAATAAAACCGCACTGCTTATAGCAATAGCTATATCACGGAAAAGCTGGCCTGCTTCCTCCTGGACAAAAACGATTGGGAGAAAAACCGCCACAGTCGTCAGGGTACTTGCCAAAACAGCACCCCATACCTCTGTTGTACCATCATAGGCCGCTTCTACACGGGTTTTGCCCATCTCCCGGTGGCGAAAGATATTTTCAAACACTACAATGGAGTTGTCTACCACCATACCTATAGCAAAGGAAAGACCCGCCAGACTGACAACATTGATATTCCGCCCGAAAAGGGTCATAACCAGAAACGTGCCTATCACACTAATAGGTATTGCAATGGATACGATGATGGTACTGGCAAAATTTCTTAGAAATAGAAGAAGCACAATAATTGCCAGTGTGCCCCCTATAAAAATATTTTTTCTGACCAGGTTTATGGCACTGTAAATATAGCCGGTCTCATCATAAACTTGAGTTATTCCAAGTTTTTCTTCCTTAAGTATGCCGTTATTTAAATCCTTAAGGGCCTTTTTGAGTTTATCCATTACAACAAGAATATTGGAACCGGGTTCCCTGACAGCATTCATAACTATGGTCGGAACACCTTCGTGCCTTACAGCCACCTCCGGCTTTTCATAAGATAGTACAACTTTTGCAACGTCTCCTACGGTTACAGGGATTTGGTTAATTCTTTTTATAATAACCTTTGCAACATCTTCAACGTTGTTAAACTCACCAACTGTACGGGCGATATATCTACGTTTCCCTTCATCAAAATCCCCGGCGCTTATATTTTTATTCTCTATATCCAGAATCCGTATAAGTTCCGGTATGGTAACCTTTCGTGCGGCTAAAGCGTCCGAATCGACAATGACCTGGACTTCCCTTTCCTGACCACCATAAATATTAACGGATGCAACACCGGCAATCCTTTCAAGGCGAGGTTTTACATGTTCATCGATAAAATCATATTCCTGTTTCAATACACCGTTATATCCGTCGAGTCCTTTTAATATCATCCATGTAAAAGCACTGTCGTGCCTTCCCCCGGACTTTATTGTCGGCTTATCAATGTTGTCCGGATATTTTTTTACCTGATTAAGTTTATTCGATACTCTTAGCAGAGCTTCATCATTATCCGTACCGATCTCAAACATAAGTTTGATATATGCCATGCCGTCACTGCTCTCGCTGCTTATCTCTTCGAGTCCATCCAGATTCTTGAGCTGTTCTTCCTGAACATCGACAATCTCACGTTCAACTTCCAGGGGGCTGGCACCGCTCCATCGGGTTTCAACTGAAATCTCTGGAAGATCCACATTCGGGGTCAGTTGAATGGGGATCCTGAAAAGGGAGATAAAACCGAACAGTACGAGAAGTATTACCCCTACAGTCACAGTAACCGGCTTTTTTATTGCAGTATCGACGAGTTTCATAGTTTAGGCGCTTCGTAACGCAAAATTTAGTTTTGTACTTTAACAGCTTGCCCCGGCCTCAAACGCTCATTACCCCTTATGACGACTTGATCCCCCGGCTTCAGATTTCCTTCAACAGCCACACTACCGTCAAAATAACCTGTAACTTTTACTCTGACAGGAACAGCTTTACCACCGGCAACAGAAAAGACCATTTTGTCCTCTCCTGATGTGACTATCGAATCCTTTGGCACAAGGAGTGCATTCCTTGTACGCGCCAGGTCAAAGGTGACAAATACCTCCATCCCGCTTCTTATTTTAAACCCTGGATTTGCAAGGTTTATTCTAACAGGGAATGTTCTGGACTCTGAATTTCCTTGGGGTAGTATTGCATAAATCTTCCCTGAAAGCGGTTTGTCCGGTATGCTTTTAACATTAACCTTTACATTCCCTTTTGCAGGTAGCAGGACTGCATACCGCTCAGGAACATCAACAGTTATGCGTATTTTGCTAAGATCAATGAGAGTAACCACAGCTCCACCGGCGCTGACCCATTCGCCTACCTGTGTGTGTTCACCGGCTATAAAACCTGAAAAAGGTGAAAGAACTTTTTTTTGTGCAATTTCGTACTCAAGTTGTTCTATTTTCGCATTGTTTTGCAGCAGTTCTTGGGAGAGGGCACGGTAGCTATAAAGGGCTTCATCATATTTTCTTTCAGCGATACTGTTTGCGTCTTTGAGCTTGCTAACCCTGGCAAGTTCTTTTTTGGCTTTTTCGAGATTTGCAATGGACTTCTCCCTTGCCGCAATAGAACCTTTCAGTATGATTTTTAAATCAGTGGACTTTAATTTTACAAGCAGAACTCCTTTTTTGATATAATCCCCTTCTTTTACCGGAAAATATTCTACAATACCGGAGACTTCGGAGGCAATCGTACTCTTTGCAATTGCTTCTGCAGTTCCAACCAGCGATATTTGATCTGAAACCATCCTTATTTCTATCTTGGCTACACGTACAGGAACAGGTTGTGAGTTTTGATTTTTACCGCGATCAGCGGCTATTGAAGGAAAACCGGCGTTAAAAAAAATAATTGCTGCCATAAGATATACAGAGAAATAAGCTGTTGATTTTTTATGCATTTATCATTCCTGTTGATTTTGCTGGTTGATTTTTTTGTCAGAAATATACAAACTATAAAAATCCTCCCTGACAACACTTTGAATAAAGGGGGATTTAGTGGAATTTTTTTAATCGGATTCTATCTGATTTTAAAATTGTCGTAGTTTATTATAGTTGTTGACAAATCGCATCAATTATGTGTTAATATAGTATATTTACTGGTCATTGGCTTTTATATCATTGAAGTCAATAATGTTTTCCAATGAAAAACCTTATTTTCCCATGCCATCATAGAATGGAGAATACCCTTGGCAAGAGATGAAATTTCCTCTACTGAAAAATTACTTGATTTGATTAGAAGCAGCACTAAAACAGGCAATCAATTATCCCATAACACGCCATCGCCTTCATTTTCGCAACGCATAAAATCATATTCAAGCAATTTATTTTCTTTCAAAAAGTCAACAACAGTTGGAGTTGACATAGGTTATAATGAACTGAAACTGGTAAAAATCAGCCATTCTTCCTACCAGAAACAACGACTGCTTGATTATGTGAAGGTACCTTATTTACCGAACGTTTCTGTTGATCATCCGGAATTTATTCCTTATTTAAAATCTGTTCTTACTCGCTTTTGCGGGTCTGCAAAAAGAGCTGAAATATGGGCTAACATCTCTTCAGCCCGTGTGGAAATGCGCTATCTTAGAATACCCAAAGTTCCTCAAAAGCAGATTGCCAACGCTGTATACTGGTCATTTAAAAAAATAACAAGCTTTAATGAAAAAGATACAACATTTGATTTCGAAGTTTTGGGTGATATTGAAGAGGGTAGCGCCCAGAAAATAGAGGTTATGGCCTATACTGCCCCTAACCAAGAAATCAAGAAACTAAAAGGTATTTTTTACAAAAGCGGTTTCCCCTTAACGGGAATATCAATCGTTCCATTCGCTTTACAGAATCTCCTGCTGAACAATTGTGTGGGAGCTGACGCAACGAATGTGTCGAGTCTTTATATCGGGAGAGACTGGTCGCGTATTGACATCTTTTCCAATGGATATCTTGTTCTGTCACGCGGTATCAAGGCCGGTATAAAAACAATGAGAGCAAGCATAACCGGAGAAAAAGATGAAAACCGGATGGAACTATCTTCAAAACCTGCCGATTTAGATGAAGCGAAAAAGACGCAAATAGATGCTGACAGAGCTCAGGAAATATTTTTTGGTTTTGATCAGGATTCATCTCCTTCGGATTCTGGTCCGGCTGAACTTAAACCTGAAGAGAAAGCAATTTTCAAAATGATACTGCCTGCCCTTAAGCGTCTTGTAAGACAGGTGGAGGTTACTTTTGAACACTTCTCTGCGAATTTTGAAAATCAGAAGGTGGAAAGAATATATATATCCAGTGGTGCTAGTCCTCACAAATTAATCGTTGATTATATAGGAAATGAGCTTGGTATTACCAAAGAAAACTTTGACCCTTTTTCTGCTGGTTCAGATTTTTCAAGTGAAATCTCAGGCCCCGAATCAGCGCTTGAAAAGGAATCATTTGCCCCTGCAGCAGGTATAGCCGTTTCCAACAATTCTATTACACCCAATTTTTTGTTTACTTATAAAGATAAAAAGAATGTTGCGGACGTTAATTTTATCAATAAAATATTATATGCCGGCTTTGCATTAGTATTGATCCTGTGTATCGGATTCTATTTTTATCAGGTAACCACAATACGAGAGAAAAAAGACCAGGTGGCAATGCTGAAGATGGAGATGTCAAGCTTTAGGTCCCAGGTGAATCAGGTTACAATACTTAAGCTGGTTGAAGAGGCAAAAACTAATAATGAGGCATTTAAGGAATATGGCCAAAAATATCTGGCTATTGCGGCATTAAGTGAAATTGCCGAATTAACACCCACTAATATTCGCCTGTTAAATATTTCCGCTCAGCTGGAAGCACCTCCTGGAGCCCAGGAGAAAAATCCGGAAAAATCGATTGTAATTGGTGGTATTGTACTGGGGGACAGAATGGCGCTGGAATCCATCCTGGCCAGGTACCTGATTGCTCTTAAAGGTTCGCCCATATTTGATCAACCTGTTATCGGTGAAAAAACGCTGGGTTTTTTTAATAATAATGAAGTATTACAGTTTACAACCCATTTAAAATTGATAGCGTCGCAAAAAGTCCCATCTACTACGTTGTAGCGGTTTTTCAGGAACTCGACATACTATATGTATTGTCTCGTCCCTGAAAAACCACTACGCATTGTATATGAGCCTTTTTACTTAGCCATCAAAATTAATTCTTAAAACAAATGGCAAAAATAAAACTATCTAATTTCCCAACGAGGAGTCTTGCTTATTTTTTGGTATTAGGAGGAGGAATCCTTGTATTCATTGTTCTCACAATTCTTCCTGCCATGCATAGCTCGGCCGGGTTGGATATGGAAATTAAAAAACTAAAAGGCTCCATGGATGAGCAAAAGATCCTCGCTCCTGTTTATAATAATCTTTTAAAAAAGACCAAGTTTAAGAAAACAAATGGTATTGCAGCGCCAAAGAAAAATAAACTTGCGCAGGGTGATACACGGAAAATTATTCAGCGGTTAAATAGTATTGCAAAAAACAGCAATATTACAATAGTGGACGTTACCCCGGATGTAGATACATTAATCGGAGGGTCGGGATACCTGTTGATAGAAATTGTTGCAAAAGGCGAGTTTATTAATTTGCACGAATTTTTATTCCAGTTATGCGAACTGCCCTTTCTTGAATTTATTGAACAGATAAAGATTACTTCTATCAGGAAAACAAAAGAATTCAGACTCAAGGTCTGGATGGCTCAGGAATAAGTATGTCTAAACGGGAAAAAATAATTCTTTTTTTAATGGCACTATCCCTTGTGTATGGCTTTTTTGTTTTTTTTATCGAGGCTCCCGGCAAAAAAAAAGCCATGGGTCAAAGCAGTAAACTGGAATCATTAAACAAGTTCATTACACATGTTGCCGAACTCACGAAAGAGAGCCTTTCTGAAATAGATTCCTATATTATTGAAAAGGCTCCAAAACAATGGGACAAGGATCCGTTGCTTAGTTCTGATTCGAAATTTCAATTCAAAGCGGAAAACACAGAAGCTGATGTATCGGCTTTGAAAGTTAATATCAAATATACCGGCTTTTTGAATATGGGCGCAAAAAACCTCGCTATTTTAAACGGTCTGGAATACGAAGAGGGGGAGGAACTGGAAAAAGGCGGGTTTATTATACGTAAAATTTATCCGGAACGAGTCATAATAGTAATAAAAGGGCAACAAGAAGAAATTACTATTCCTTTGGAAGAAATTTGACTACAGACCTCGTTGAGTAGTTGACTGGTTGAGCAGGAAAATAATTACTATTATTTAAAGATATTATAATTATTTAAACGCCGAATGTCCAATTATCAAGTAAATAATAGATACGATCATTATAACAGCAACTTAACAACTCATCCACTTAACCACTTAACGAGGTCTGAAATTAAAGAAGCGAGCTAATCTTATGAAAAAAAGCAATCGTTTTAAAACAATGACCAGTTGGTTTATTTTTTCTATCTTCTTTACTGTACTCATTACAGGTTGTGCTACTCAAAAGAAAGAAAAATCAAATCTTTTCTTTGACGAATGGAAAGTTAAAGCACAGGAATCAAAAGGCTTTTCTCCTT